>NZ_JBHWYR010000011.1:0-95965 GCF_042728695.1 Bacillus sp. NPDC060175 | reverse complement strand
GAGTATGTGATGATAAATTCTTAAACATGCAAATGAAAATATTTGTTTTCATTTCGTATATACATAAAAATGCTTTGTCAATTCTGTAGGGAGGTATTTCCATGGTAGAGAAAATGAATGAAGAAGTTATGAATTCAAAAGAATTACAAGTCGGTGACGTTGTTACAGGGTCTGTAACGAAAGTTGAAGAGAAACAAGTGCTTGTAAATGTTGGATACAAAACAGATGGCGTAATTCCGATTAGTGAATTAGCTAACGTTCATATTGAAAAAGCAAGCGATGTTGTAGAATTAGATCAAACACTTGAATTGAAAATTATTAAATTAGAAGATGATGATCTTGTTTTATCTAAGAGAGCTGTTGACGCAGAAAAAGCGTGGGTAGAATTACAAGAAAAATTTAATTCTGGTCATGTATTTGATGTTACTGTAAAAGATATTGTGAATGGTGGGTTAGTTGTGGACCTTGGTGTTCGTGGTTTTATCCCGGCTTCACTTGTAGAGGTACATTATGTAGAAGACTTTGCTGACTATAAAGGAAAAACATTAGCGGTGAAAATTGTTGAATTAGACCGTGAAAAAAATCGTGTTATTCTTTCACATAAAGCGGTAGTAGAACTAGAACAAGATTCTAAGAAAAAAGAAGCAATCTCTTCGTTAAAAGAAGGGGATATTGTTGAAGGAACAGTACAACGATTAACGGATTTTGGTGCTTTCGTTAACGTTGGTGGTGTGGACGGTTTAGTTCACATTTCACAAATTTCACACGAACGTGTAGAGCAACCTTCTGAGGTATTAGAGCAAGGTCAAAAGGTAAAGGTAAAAGTGTTATCTGTTGATGCTGATACGCAACGTATTTCTTTATCAATTAAAGCAGCTCAGCCGGGACCTTGGGAAAATGTTGCTGGCGAAATAAAGGCTGGAGATATTCGTGAGGGCGTAGTAAAACGCCTTGTTACATTCGGTGCATTTGTTGAAATTTTACCTGGTGTTGAAGGGCTTGTGCATGTATCTCAAATTGCAAATCGTCACGTGAAAAATCCAAATGAAGTATTGGAAATGGGACAAGAAGTAAAAGTGAAAGTACTTGAAGTCCATGTAGCAGAAAAACGTATTTCTTTAAGCATAAAAGAAACGCTTGAAGAAAATAATGTAACAGAAGATTATAGCCAATATGAGCCAAATGCTGATTCTGCTACTTTCCAGTTAAGTGATATTATTGGTGAACAACTGAAAAAATTAAAGAAATAAAGAGGGGTACAAGTGGTAAGGGCAAAACGTAAATTAGATCATATTGAATATGCTCTTTCTACTGGTCAGTCTCGTACGCATGGCTTTCATGATATTGATTTTGTGCATCAAAGCTTACCAAATTCAAGTTATGATACTGTAACATGTGAAACAAAAATCGGCGAACTTTCACTAAGTTCGCCGATTTTTATCAATGCGATGACTGGTGGTGGAGGAGAGCAAACATTACATATTAATGAGCAATTAGCATATGTAGCGAAACATCATAACCTTGCTATGGCTGTAGGGTCGCAAATGGCAGCTTTAAAAAATGAAAGCGAGGCGGCTTCTTATAAGATCGTCAGAAAGGTAAACCCAAATGGTATTTTCTTTGCTAATTTGGGGAGTGAGGCAACTGTCGAACAGGCAGAGCGTGCCGTTGATATGATTGAAGCGAATGCACTGCAAATTCATTTAAATGTCATACAAGAGTTAACGATGCCAGAAGGAGACCGTGATTTTACTGGTGTACTTCGGCGAATTGAACAAATTGTTTTAAACAGTAAAGTTCCTGTCATTGTAAAAGAAGTGGGATTTGGAATGAGTAAGGAAACAGTACAACAGTTAGCGAGTATAGGTATAACAGCAATTGATATTGGCGGACAAGGTGGTACGAATTTTGCTGCTGTTGAAAATGAAAGAAGACAGCGAATGCTTTCTTATTTTAATAACTGGGGCATACAAACAGCTACCTCGATTATTGAAGCAACCTCTACAAATAATAACCTCTCTTTTATTGCATCTGGGGGTATACAAACAGCAATTGACGTGGCGAAGGCAATCGCATTAGGGGCGAATACAACTGCGTTTGCTGGATACTTTTTACGTATTTTAATGCAAGTTGGTGTTGAGAAGTTAGTGGATGAAATCGATCTTTTACATACAGATTTAAAATTTATTATGACAGCTCTTGGCGTGAAGACGATAGAAGAGTTGCAATCTGTACCTCTTGTTGTAAAAGGCGAAACATATCATTGGTTAGCGCAGCGAGGGATTGACACTGCACATTATAGTAGGCGATAAAAAATCAACCGTCCGGTTGATTTTTTTCAGAGTGTTGAGAAACCCTTTAGGGTTTCCAACACTCTGATATCTTTTAAATTTTATTAAATGAAAACAATAATAAATGATAGAAACTAAGAAAATAGCCCTTCACCTGATCCAAAAGGGTCAGGTGAAGGGCTATTTTTTTCATGTTGACACAGAACGGAAAAAGAGGTTAAGACACAGTCTGTAAAAAATCAAGGGTCCGGGCGGGAAGTTATAATTCTATAAATGGAAAAAAGAGAGAATTTATATCGCGATAAATGTATATATGAATATTATACGAAAAAGCTATGATTGAAAAAGGGGTTATAAAAATGAAGAAATGTAGAAAATGTGCTGCTGAATTATTGGAGGGTTCTTACTTTTGCCATGTTTGTGGAGAGAAACATGGCAAAAGTAAGAAAGTATTCCTCTCTATATAGCTGGTTAGCGATAAAACAAGATAAGAGATTGCTATTTAAGAGTCAAAAGAAACAAGAAAAAAATTACGATAATTTAGGGGATGAGGGTGTTAATAAAAAAGGAGATAATATATCTTCAAATAGTAAAAATACGATAGGACGCATTACATATAATAGTGAAGATGTTAATATCCATGCACGAAATATAAGAGAAGATACAGCGATTTCTGCATATAATAAAAAGGTTGAAATTTCATTAACTTCAAATGTAAGAGAAGGGGATTCTAGTTCAACAACAGTACAATCAACAATTAAAACGGCGAATATTGCAATCGCAGTCGGGAATAAATTGTATAGGAATCCAATGGTGAATGCAGGAAGTGGAATAGAAGCACTAATTTTGCCAAGGGAATTAGGAGAAGACAAAAATCCATCGGAAGATTCGCATGTGAATTACTATTTTGATATATCAAGTGAGGTGAGTTTAAGTAATGCTGAAGTAGTATTACTTTCTGATCAAGGAAATACCATTATGAGTCGGGAAATTAAAGAGGAAAAAGAAGATATTGTAGGCGTAAAAAAAAGAGGTTGAGCGAAAGTTAAATGAAATAGGAGAGACGGATTATGTACGTGTTGAGGTAAAGAGTAAAACTCCTTCTCTTCATACGTATTATGTTATTACATATTCTAAAAACCAACAGGCATAGTTACGATTGATGCCTCATCAAGTGATAGGGTTTATAATGCGAAAACAAAAGAATTATATTACGAGTAGAAATAAAATAATTGTGTAAAAAGACGGTTTCGTACATTATCGAAACCGTCTTTTTGTACTGCCCGTAAAAGCCCGATTGGTGTGGGCTAATAATCAGTGGGATGGATCCTACTCACTGAAGTTTCACTTTATTTAATGCTGATTCTGTTTTCGAGCTTGCTCCGGTGTATCAAGACTTGTTGCACCGGGATATTGAAGTGATCGGTCGCGATCAGATTCAACGCGGCGTGATTCTCTTAGTTTTCGTTCTTGGCGATCTTTACCCATTGTGAGTTACACCTCCTTATTAAAAGTTTTGCTGTTATGAGAAAAACTATGCACAAAGAAAAGGGGGATTAACTTTCATAAAAAGTTCCCATAATGGAAAACATAGGAGGTGAAGTGATGGATGGGAGTACTTTTTATTTTGTTGCTTGGATAGGGTGGATTGTCGTGACCTTTTTTATGAAAAAAGAATCTATTCGTTGGAAGATAAGTGCTTGTATATTAATTTTTATTATTTGTTCTCCGTTAAATGTGACGATTGCGTCTTTCACGATATCGGTAAATGCCCTTTTGCTTTGTATTATTTCTTTTGTAGGCATCACGTTATATTCTATTTGGAAAAAATTATATACCTTACTTTCGGCACTTATTATTGCAATGTTATATACAAGCTTTCATTTGTTAGAAGTATATGATCCAATTTGGATTGTGGTTGATAGGTTGTTGCTGTTAAGTGGTGCACTTGTGTATGCATCGGTTTTATTGCACGGGGATCGCATATTACGATTATGCTCCTTATATATAGGGATGTTACAAGGTGAATTGTTGGTGACGCTTATTTTTCGTAAATTACATTTTCCTTATGAATATGGCAGTTTAGCTTTTTTAGATGTTGCTGCTGTTTCCACTTTATTTATGGCGATGTTACTTTGGATTACGAAAGCATCAGTATATATGGAACAATTTAAGAGGAAAACACGTAAAAGAAAGGCGAGGGTAATACATGACTGAATATACACCAGCTATTTTATGTGGCGTAATTGCAGGTACAATAACTAGGTTGTTAATGCTTCGTACCGATACGAGGCAATATCCGACGAGGCTCCACGGGAAAATTATTCATATCGCGATGGGATTAATTGCGGCTGCCTTAGGAGCAATTGCGATTCCGTCTGTTTTGAAAAAAGATTTCTCTGCAATTACATTTCTTACGTTAGCAGCGACGCAATTTCGTGATGTGCGCAATATGGAAAGAAATACGCTTCAACAATTAGATGGATATGAGCTCGTACCACGTGGTAATACATACATTGAAGGAATTGCATTAGTATTTGAAAGTCGTAACTACTTGGCGATGTTAACGTCGTTTGTAACAACGTTTGCGTATATAGGATTCGATTCATGGATTGCCGGGGTAATTACTGGTATAGTAAGTTTTTTCATTGCGAAAAAATTAATGTCAGGTAAAAGACTTCATGACCTTGTAGAAATAGAGCACGTTCCACTTCGTTTTGAAGGAGCGGGACTTTATATTGATAATATTTACATTATGAATATTGGATTGCCAGCAAGGCAAGAAGAAATTATGAAATATGGAATGGGATTTATTTTAAAACCGAAATCGATAGATGCGATGGTTACAATCTCAAACTTAGGACAACGGCAAGCTATTTTACATGATGTTTCGGTTGCTTTAGGAATATATAGAGATTCTGGAACGCCGGCACTTGTACCGTTAGCGAAGCGTGATTTAGAGGATGGGAGAGTTGGGGTTTTTGTTCTGCCGCAAGATCAAGATGCAGAAAAAGCGATAGGGGTAATCGGAAATGTACCAACATTAGAGAGTGCTGTTCATATGTCATCAGAAGCTCCGAAAGGAAGGGGAGATAAGAGATGATGTTAGAAAGTGTTATTCTCGCAGTCATTACAACAACGCCAGAGAAATTTGCAGGTGGTGCCCCTTTATTTATTTGCGAGTCGACAGAGGAACTGGAATTTGTTGCAAATAATTTAGAGGCTATTTTAGATGGTATTGCACATCGCTTACAAGATAATGTATATATTATTGTGAAACATTAGTAACGTGTGGTATAATGTGAGGTGTTTTGATACGTTGAGAAATATTCTGGAATGCAAATCCCTTCTTGCACAAAGAAGGGTTTTTTACATAATAAACAGAAGCAAGTTGAAAGGATGAAAGTATATGCCGAAACCAGTAATAGCGATAGTAGGCCGCCCGAACGTAGGGAAATCTACTATTTTCAATAGAATTGTTGGAGAAAGAGTTTCAATCGTAGAAGATATACCAGGTATAACGCGAGACCGTATTTATAGTGCGGGAGAATGGTTAAATCATGAGTTTAACATTATTGATACAGGTGGAATTGATATTGGAGACGAGCCGTTCTTGACACAAATTCGTCAACAGGCGGAAGTAGCGATTGATGAAGCAGATGTTATCATTTTTATGACGAATGGTCGCGATGGTGTAACTGCAGCAGATGAAGAAGTTGCTAAAATTTTATACCGTTCTAAAAAACCAATTGTACTTGCGGTAAATAAGGTTGATAATCCAGACATGCGTAGTGATATTTATGATTTTTATGCATTAGGATTTGGCGAGCCGTTCCCGATTTCAGGTACACACGGTTTAGGACTTGGTGATTTGTTAGATGAAGCTGCAAATCATTTTCCAAAGATTGAAGAAGAAGCGTATGACGATGAAACAATCCGTTTCTCTTTAATTGGACGTCCAAACGTAGGGAAATCATCACTTGTAAATGCACTTCTTGGTCAAGAACGTGTAATTGTAAGTAATATAGCGGGGACGACACGTGATGCTGTCGATACACCATATAGTAAAGATGATCAAGATTATGTAATCATCGATACAGCTGGTATGCGTAAAAAAGGGAAAGTATACGAAAGTACAGAAAAGTATAGTGTACTTCGTGCACTTAGAGCGATTGAACGTTCTGACGTTGTTTTAGTCGTTTTAGACGGAGAAGAAGGAATTATTGAGCAAGATAAAAAAATCGCTGGATATGCTCATGATTCAGGACGAGCTGTTATTATCGTTGTAAACAAATGGGATGCAGTGAAAAAAGATGAAAAAACAATGAAAGCATTTGAAGAAAACATCCGTGCTCATTTCCAATTTTTAGAGTATGCACCGATTGTATTCTTATCTGCGAAAACGAAAAAGCGTACACAAACGTTATTACCGGTTATCAATGAGGTAAATGAAAGCCATAGCATCCGTGTACAAACGAATGTATTAAATGATGTAATTATGGATGCGGTAGCGATGAATCCAACGCCGACACATAATGGTAGCCGTCTGAAAATCTTCTATGCGACACAGGTTGCGGTAAAACCACCAACATTTGTTATATTTGTAAACGATACAGAATTAATGCACTTTTCATATGAGCGCTTCTTAAAGAATCGTTTACGTGAAGCATTCGGTTTTGTAGGAACGCCGATTCACATTATCGCTAGAGCAAGAGACTAATGGAGAGGATGTGATTTTATGACAAAAATCACAGTAATAGGAGCAGGTAGCTGGGGAACAGCGTTAGCGATGGTATTAGCTGACAATGGGCATGATGTACGTATTTGGGGAAACCGTCCTGAACTCATGAATGAAATTAATACGAAGCGTGAGAACAGTAGATATCTTCCAGGGATTACATTGCCAAGCACAATCGTAGCCTACTCTTCTTTAGAAGAAGCATTAGTAGATGTAAATACAGTACTGCTAGTAGTACCGACGAAAGCGTACCGAGACGTATTGCAAGAGATGAAAGAAATTGTTACAGAGCCAATTACTTGGATTCATGCAAGTAAAGGAATCGAACCAGGTACGTCAAAACGTATTTCGGAAGTGATTGAGGAAGAAATTCCAGAGAGCTTGATTAAGGATGTTGTTGTACTATCTGGGCCGAGTCACGCTGAAGAAGTTGGATTGCGTCAAGCGACAACTGTTACGTCTGCAGCAAAGCGTATGGAAGCGGCTGAGGGAGTACAAGATTTGTTTATGAATAGCTATTTCCGTGTATATACAAACCCAGATATCGTTGGAGTTGAACTTGGTGGTGCTTTAAAAAATATTATTGCACTAGCTGCGGGGATAACTGACGGGCTTGGATTAGGTGATAATGCGAAAGCGGCATTAATGACACGTGGTTTAACAGAGATTGCTCGTTTAGGAAGAAAAATGGGCGGAAATCCGTTAACGTTTGCTGGTCTAACTGGTATGGGAGACTTAATTGTAACTTGTACAAGTGTGCATAGCCGAAATTGGCGTGCTGGAAATATGCTTGGAAAAGGGCACTCTTTAGAAGAAGTATTAGAAAGTATGGGTATGGTTGTAGAAGGTGTAAGAACAACGAAAGCTGCTCATGAATTGGCAGAGAAAATGGAAGTTGAAATGCCGATTACAGCTGCTTTATATGACGTGCTGTTCAATGGGAATAATGTGAAAGATGCAGTAGGCTCATTGATGGGACGTGTCCGAAAACATGAAGTTGAAGCGATACCTGATTTGTTATAAAGGAAGCGGTAGAAGTACATTTCGTACTTCTACCGTTTTTTTTTATTTTTTATGGGTCTTTTCACCAATTTTTCATCTCTGCATAGGATGAAGAGTAACTTGAGGAGAGGGTGAAAAGAATGGATAACAACATTTTTAATAACATTGAAAAAGAAGCGAAAGTGAATAAAGAAGATATTTTTAAATTAGCGTCGTCTGTTCAAAATGCGAACTTACGTGATGAGACAGTGCTTCGCCAATTGATTCATCAAGTTGCTCTAATGGCAGGACGTGAAGTGCCAAAAGAGCAAGAGGATCAAATTGTAAAAGCAATCATTAACAATAATATGCCCGCTGATTTTGGTTCGTTAAGTAAAATGTTTAAAAAGTAAAATATGGGAAACAAAGAGTTTAGCGAATGCATATGATAGTTATGAAAGAATGGGAATAGAGCTGTTAAGGGCATATTTGGTCAACCGAAGTGCGAGAAAACGTGCTTCGGTTTTATTATTTTATTGTATTTAAATTTTGTTAATTCACGGTAAAATGATGATTTCTATTTGTTTAAAGATTTTAATTTGTTAAAATAGTATAAAAATAGTTAGAAAGTAAAGGGGGGTATATATGTCGGAAGGGCTTATAAAAATGTGGTTTTCCTTAGGGGCAATGGGATTTATGTTTGTTGCAGTAGCTTTTATTTTATTAAGTAGACATAAAATGAAGAATAAATTTCTGAAGGGGATTACAGCGTTAGTAGCGTACACCCTCATGATTGTGTCGGGTATTGTTATTTTTCTTGTTGTATTTAGTGGACCTGTGGAACAATAAAGGACGTTATAGGAAACAATCTATACTCGCATGAAAAGGTGATTGTCAGTGAAAAAAATCCATATTATTTTAATATTTTGTTGCATGAGCATTTTAACAGGGTGTATGTACCCGAAAGAAAATATGAAACAAAATGCGATTCCTTATGAAGATCAGTTGCAAGTTGTACAAAAAGCCATTACTACATATAAGGAGCAAACAGATGGTTTATTACCAATTAAGACGCGTGATATGAGTACGCCGATTTATCAGAAGTATCCAATTGATTTTCAAAAAATTGCTCCAAGGTACATACAAGAGGCACCAGGGAATGCGTATGAAAGTGGTGGAGTATATCAATATGTATTAATAGATGTTGAAAAAAATCCGACAGTAAAGTTAATTGATGTGAGAATGGCGGAACAAATTCAAGAAGTGGCATTGAAGCTAAGGATGTATCGTGATGAACATCAATATCCACCTTTTAAAAAAGTGATTACAGATGGTGTTTATGAATTAGACTTCAAAAAACTAGGATATAAAGATGTGCCACAAGTGACAAGTCCGTACTCAGGAAAAGGTCTCCCTCTTGTAATCAATGAAAAAGGAGAATTGTTTGTTGATTATAGAATCGACTTATATGAAGCGTTGAAAAAAAATGAAGGGCAATTTAAAGAAGGTGAAGATATCCGGGGTATACTATCGAAGGATTCCCCGTTTGTTCCTGCATATTCTTTGCCGTACACAGTAAAAAATGGAGAACCAATTTTTTTAAAATCATAAGTCATGAACCTTTCTTTTAGTGAATAAGTTCTAGAAGAAAGGTTTTTTATGTTATACAACTTGCGATGCAAACAAAGGTATTTTTAAATAGTCATATGAAATTGGACAAAATTATATGATATATTGTCCGAACTTCTAGAATACCATTATATTATATCAGATATTATAGGCAACGTTAGAGAAGGTATTAGTTGACTATAGATGTGGAATTATTCCCAAAAATATTGAGGGAGGGAATCACTTGGAAAAGGTAGATATTTTTAAAGATATTGCGGAACGCACAGGCGGTGATATTTATTTTGGAGTTGTAGGAGCTGTTCGAACAGGGAAATCAACATTTATTAAAAAATTTATGGAACTTGTTGTTATTCCCAATATTGAAAATGAGTCAGACCGTCAAAGAGCGCAGGATGAATTGCCTCAAAGTGCTGCTGGTCGTACAATAATGACGACGGAACCGAAGTTTGTTCCAAACCAAGCGGTTTCTATCGAAGTAGATGAAGGTCTTGAAGTGAATATTCGATTAGTAGATTGTGTTGGATATACGGTTCCAGGAGCAAAAGGCTATGAAGATGAGAATGGTCCGCGCATGATTAATACTCCTTGGTATGAAGAGCCTATTCCATTCCATGAAGCTGCAGAAATCGGAACACGTAAAGTAATTCAAGAGCATTCAACAATTGGTGTCGTTATTACAACAGATGGAACAATTGGTGAAATTCCAAGAAGAGATTATATAGAGGCAGAAGAACGCGTTGTAAATGAGTTAAAAGAAGTAGGAAAGCCTTTCATTATGATTATCAATACTGTACAGCCATATCATCCAGATACGGAGCAGTTACGTCAAAGTTTATCAGAAGAATATGATATCCCAGTAATTGCGATGAGTGTAGAGAGTTTAAGAGAAACAGATGTGTATAACGTACTTCGAGAAGCGTTATTCGAGTTCCCGGTTTTAGAAGTGAATGTAAACCTGCCGAGCTGGGTAATGGTGCTGAATGAAAGGCATTGGTTACGCCAAAGTTATCAGGAAGCGGTTCAAGAGACTGTAAAGGATATAAAACGTCTTCGTGATGTGGACCGTGTCGTTTGGCAGTTTAGTCAATATGAATTTATTGATCGAGCAAGTCTAGCTGGCATCGATATGGGGCAAGGTGTGGCAGAGATTGATTTATATGCGCCAGATGAA
This sequence comes from Bacillus sp. NPDC060175, assembly GCF_042728695.1. Taxonomy (NCBI): domain Bacteria; kingdom Bacillati; phylum Bacillota; class Bacilli; order Caryophanales; family Bacillaceae; genus Bacillus; species Bacillus sp. NPDC060175. The sequence continues at coordinate 85,155 of NZ_JBHWYR010000011.1, read as the reverse complement.
TTGTATGATCAAATTTTAAAAGAAGTAGTAGGAGTAGAGATTCGAGGAAAAGATCATTTATTGAAGCTTATGCTCGATTTATCTCATGCGAAAACAGAGTATGACCAAGTGGCAGATGCCCTGCGTATGGTAAAACAAACCGGATATGGAGTAGCAGCGCCTGCATTAGCTGATATGAGCTTAGATGAACCGGAAATTATTCGTCACGGTTCAAGGTTCGGTGTTAAATTAAAAGCGGTTGCGCCGTCTATTCATATGATTAAAGTGGATGTAGAATCAACATTTGAACCAATTATCGGTACTGAAAAACAAAGTGAAGAACTAGTTCGCTACTTGATGCAAGATTTTGAAGATGACCCGCTATCAATTTGGAATTCTGATATATTTGGGCGCTCTCTTAGCTCTATTGTTAGAGAAGGAATTCAAGCAAAGTTATCTCTAATGCCAGAAAACGCTCGTTATAAGTTAAAAGAAACGCTAGAAAGAATTATTAATGAAGGATCTGGCGGATTAATTGCGATTATATTATAAGAAAAAAATCCCTCTAATTGCAGAGGGATTTTTTTCTTTTTGAGTACGTAATAGAAAAATAAACAGTCATTATCTAATATTTTGTTGTAAATTGTCAAGTTTCATCAGAATTTCACATTTTAAGAGTAACAATTTCCTTAAAAATATTGAATTATAAAGGAGAATCGTATAATATAGGCGTTGATAATGATTTATCTACATCTTTGTAGTATAGAATTTGTAAAAATTGCCTACAAATGAAAGTAAGACTCATTTTATGATCATTATACAGTCTTATCTTTGGGAGGAGGTGAATGGCATGAACAAGACAGATTTAATCAATGCTGTTGCAGAAGCAAGTTCCCTTTCTAAAAAGGACGCAACAAAAGCAGTGGACGCTGTTTTTGATTCTATCTTAGAAGCTTTAAAACAAGGTGATAAAGTACAACTAATCGGATTCGGTAACTTCGAAGTTCGTGAGCGTGCGGCTCGTAAAGGTCGTAACCCACAAACAGGTGAGGAGATTGAAATCGCTGCAAGTAAAGTACCTGCATTCAAACCTGGTAAAGCGTTAAAAGATGCGGTTAAATAATCCTTACATATTAACAGGGAAGAAGAGTTTCCTTTTTGGAAACTCTTCTTTTTGCTTTTAAAAACATAAATATGCTAGAATGTGTTCGTATCACTTTTAGGTTTTTCGGGAGGGCTAGCGGATGGCAAAAGTTAATTTAGAACAAATTGAACATGCAGTACGTCTTATTTTAGAGGCAATCGGAGATGACCCAAATCGCGAGGGAGTACTTGATACACCGAAACGTGTTGCGAAAATGTACGCAGAAGTATTCTCGGGGATGCATGAGGATCCGAAAGAGCATTTACACAAAGTATTCGGAGAAGACCATGAAGAGCTTGTACTAGTAAAGGATATACCATTCTATTCGATGTGTGAGCATCATCTTGTTCCGTTTTATGGAGTTGCTCACGTTGCATATATTCCGCAAGGTGGAAAAGTAACAGGGCTAAGTAAATTAGCCCGTACTGTAGACACAATTGCGCGTCGTCCACAACTACAGGAACGAATTACATCAACAGTAGCTAACTCTATTATGGAAGTACTAGAGCCGCATGGTGTAATGGTAGTAGTAGAAGCAGAGCATATGTGTATGACGATGCGTGGTGTGAAAAAGCCTGGTGCGAAAACAATAACGACTGCGGTGCGCGGCGTGTTAGAAAATGATGCAGCAGCACGTAGTGAAATTTTATCGTTTATTAAGACGAAGTAAAGAAAAGCGGGAAACTGCTTTTCTTTTTTTTATATACAAAAAAATGATATAGTTTTAGTGTTAAAGAGCAAGAATATAAAGGTTGGAAATTACTTCTGCCTTTTGTGGAAATGAATGTTTGTAGTTGTTAGAGACGAAGATAACTCGTATGAATGAAAGGTGAGGCTTTATTCGGGGACAGTTTGGCAGAAGTAGCCAAGTTTTGATTATAGAAAATAGAATGTATGTGTTATAATAAATTTTATGAATTAGAAAACAAGGGTGATTTTTTGTGTGTGACATCTACGGAGGGTATGCGGGTATTAAAGAGAAATTGATGGAGAAATTACGCCATCCTTATTTTATAAACTATATTGAAGAACCATTTATTGATGAAGAAAAAATAGCGCTGTTATACGGTGCATTAAAAGGTGCAAATATACATAAAGAACAAATTGATCATTATGTAGTAACGATTATGCTTGTACAAATTGCTCTTGATACACATGAAAAAGTATCAAATAAAGCAAACGAAGAGACGAGTGGATTCCATAAGCGTCGTCAATTGACAGTTCTTGCAGGGGATTATTATAGTGGTCTATACTATTACTTATTGTCAATGAATTGTGATATTATCTTAATTCGTGCACTTGCTGAAGGAATTAAGGAGATTAATGAACATAAAATTATGCTATATCAAAAAGCACATGTGGCGATTCAAGACATAATGGAAAGTGTAGTAATAATTGAATCTGCGCTTTTGCAAAAAACATGTGATCATTTTCATTTATCTAATTGGAAACCATATATAACTTATGTGTTAGGAAAAAATCGTCTTCAAAAAGAGTGTCAATTGTATGCTGATAAACAAAATTCACCTGTTTTTCAAGCGGTCCAAAAAATCTCATTGGATGACGATAAAAATCTAGAAACAGTTATTAATGGATGGCTTATGGAAATGAGAAAGCAGGAAGAAAGTTTTTTAGAGAATCATACAGAAGTTAATGAGATAATTTCTATGTTAAGAGATAAATCAAGGACATAAGCAACTTTACATTGGAAGAAGGTACGAGCATGCAACAATCAAAAGAAGAAAGAGTACATGACGTATTTGAGAAAATTTCTGATAAATACGATGTGATGAATTCTGTAATTAGTTTTCAAAGGCATAAGGCATGGCGTAAAGAAACGATGCGAATTATGGATGTGAAACCTGGGAGTAAGGCACTTGATGTATGCTGCGGGACGGCAGATTGGACAATTGCACTAGCGGGAGCTGTAGGGGAAGATGGGAAGGTTTACGGTTTAGACTTTAGCGAAAATATGCTAGCTGTCGGTAAACAAAAGGTAGAAGCTTTAGAATTAAAGCAAGTAGAACTTATGCATGGAAATGCAATGGAACTTCCTTATGAAGATAATACGTTTGATTATGTAACGATTGGTTTTGGGTTACGTAACGTTCCGGATTACATGCAAGTATTAAAAGAAATGACGCGTGTAGTAAAGCCTGGTGGAAAAGTAATTTGCCTGGAAACATCCCAACCAACGATGATAGGTTTTCGTCAAGGATATGTCTTATACTTTAAATATATCATGCCGTTATTTGGAAAGATGTTTGCGAAAAGTTATAAAGAATATTCATGGCTTCAGGAATCTGCTAGTACATTCCCAGGGATGAAAGAGTTAGCAAATATGTTTGAAGAAGCTGGGCTTAAGAATGTGCAAGTGAAACCATTTACTTTTGGTGTAGCAGCTATGCATTTAGGTATTAAACCAGAATCAAAATAGAAAAAAGAAAAAAGACGTTTTAGGTTAAGGTGAACAATATGAAGTTACAACTTATGTACTCTTTTTTACGATCGGATATTAATGTTATAGAAAAAGAATTGAAGAAGACAGTTGCTTCTGAGCAGCCGTTAGTAGAAGAAGCGGCATTACAGCTTATTGAAGCAGGTGGGAAGCGGATTCGCCCTGTTTTTGTTTTGCTTGCAGGGAAATTTGGGGATTATAAGTTAGATGCAATTAAGCATGTTGCGGTTGCATTAGAACTTATTCATATGGCTTCGCTTGTTCACGATGATGTCATTGATGCTGCGTTTTTACGACGCGGTAGCGCAACAGTGAATGCGAAATGGGGAGATCGTATTGCAATGTATACAGGAGACTACTTGTTTGCGAAGTCTCTTGAATGTATAACAAATATAGAAATTCCAGATGCACATCAAGCGTTGTCTCATACAATTTTAGAAGTTTGTAAAGGTGAAATCGAACAAATTAAAGATAAGTATAACTATGATCAAAATTTAAGAACGTATTTAAGAAGGATAAAACGAAAAACAGCATTGTTAATCGCCGCGAGTTGTCAGTTGGGAGCGATTGCTGCTGGTGCTAATCGTGATACTGTAAATCGTCTATTTTGGTATGGATATTTTGTTGGTATGTCTTATCAAATTATTGATGATATTTTAGATTTCGTATCGACAGAAGAGAAGCTTGGAAAGCCTGCTGGTGGTGATTTATTACAAGGTAACATTACATTACCTGTTTTGTATGCTATGGAAGATCCAGTTCTTCGTCAGAAAATTACATCTGTGCATGAAAATACAACAGCAAGTGAAATGAAAGAAATTATTGATGATATTAAAGCGAGCGAAGCTATTGATAAAGCATTTTCGTTTAGTGAACGTTATTTACATAAAGCATTAGAAATAATAAAACCACTCCCTCGTGGACAGGCGAAGTACGCATTGCAAAATGTTGCAAAGTATATTGGAAAACGAAAATTTTAGTGATTTTTCTAAAAAATAAAATAATCTCTCTATTTCAAAACTATTGCACAATTGTGATAAGGGTGTTACTATGTGTGTGGGGATATACAATTACATACATAATTCAGAAGTGGAGAGATTTTTTATGGAAAAAACATTTCTAATGGTAAAACCAGACGGTGTACAACGTGCCTTCATTGGGGAAATCGTAGCTCGTTTTGAGAAAAAGGGCTTTCAATTAGTTGGTGCAAAATTAATGCAAGTTACTCCGGAAATTGCTGAACAACACTACGGTGAGCATAAAGAAAGACCTTTCTTTGGTGAATTAGTAGACTTTATTACATCTGGCCCTGTATTCGCAATGGTATGGCAAGGTGAAAATGTAGTAGATACAGCACGCAATATGATGGGTAAAACACGACCACATGAAGCTGATATGGGAACAATTCGCGGAGATTTCGGTGTAACTGTTGCGAAAAACATAATCCACGGTTCGGATTCTTTAGAAAGTGCAGAGCGCGAGATTGCTATTTTCTTTAAGGAAGAAGAATTAGTAGACTACTCAAAATTAATGAATCAATGGATTTACTAATTATTTTGAAATAATTTGTAAACGCTTTAATAACTGTGATAATAGTAAAAAGTGCAAGAAGAATAGGGGTATTCTTCTTGCACTTTTTTTTATTTCGATCAGTTACGAAGTTAGGACTGTTATGATATATTGGTATGTAAAGTAAAAGGTCTACTATTATGAAAATAATAGAATAATTACAAGTAGGGAAAGCAAATACTCGATGTACTATATAATTTCTTTGTATTTTAAAGAGTGATGGAAGATAATATAGCTACTTTATGTAGCGGTATAAATACATATGCGAAAAGAGGAATAACGTATGCGATATATTACAGCTGGTGAATCCCACGGTCCGCAACTTACGACAATTTTAGAAGGTGTTCCGGCAGGATTATCTTTAGTGGCGAATGATATAAATGAAGAATTAGCTAGAAGACAAAAAGGATATGGACGCGGTAGACGCATGCAAATTGAGAAAGACCAAGTGCAAATTGTAAGTGGTGTTAGGCATGGGAAGACGATGGGGTCCCCGATTGCACTTGTTGTTGAAAATCGTGATTTTACACATTGGACAAAGGTTATGGGTGCAGAGCCATTAACTGAGCAGGAAGAGAAAGAAATGAAAAGGCAAGTTACGAAACCTAGACCTGGACACGCAGATTTAAATGGTGCGATTAAATATGGTCATAGAGATATGAGGAATGTATTAGAGCGTTCTTCCGCACGTGAAACGACAGTTCGTGTTGCAGCTGGTGCAGTTGCAAAAAAAATATTAGCGGAATTAGGTATACAAGTAGCGGGACATGTTGTCGAGATTGGTGGTGTCCAGGCAGAAAATATTAAATATAACTCTATTGCGGAATTACAAAGTACTACAGAAGCATCTCCTGTACGTTGTTTAGATGAAAAGGCCGGTAAAAAGATGATGCAAGCAATTGATGATGCGAAGGCAAATGGTGATTCTATCGGCGGTATTGTTGAAGTAGTTGTAGAAGGAATGCCAATCGGAGTAGGTAGCTATGTACATTATGATAGAAAATTAGATGCAAAATTAGCAGCGGCAATTATGAGTATTAACGCTTTTAAAGGTGTTGAAATTGGAATTGGTTTTGAAGCAGCACATAGACCTGGAAGTGAAGTGCATGATGAAATCCTTTGGGATGAAGTGCAAGGGTACAGAAGAAAAACGAACAATGCAGGTGGATTAGAAGGTGGCATGACAACTGGTATGCCGGTTGTTGTGCGCGGTGTTATGAAACCGATACCGACATTATATAAACCACTTCAAAGTGTTGATATTGATACGAAAGAACCTTTTACAGCGAGTATTGAACGTTCAGATAGTTGTGCAGTGCCAGCAGCTAGCGTTGTGGCTGAAGCTGTTGTGGCTTGGGAGCTCGCGACAGCTTTAATTGAACAATTTGGATTAGATCGTATCGATCTTATACGTGAAAATATTGAGAAACATAATGAATATGCGAGGGGATTTTAATGGAGAACATACATATTCAAACGAAATCAAAAGAATATGATGTACATGTTGGAAGGGAGGCGTTGTTACATTTAACAACGCTTATTCAAAAAATGAATCCTGCGGTATCTAACATAATGATTATTTCTGATGAAGCTGTTGCATCACTGCATTTACAGACAGTTGTTGATGCATTGCAAGTAGAGCAAAAAGTGTTTTCGTTTGTTGTACCGAGTGGCGAAAAAGAGAAGTCTTTTGAAAATTTCTATGAGGCTCACACTTCGGCCCTTGAAAATAAATTAGATAGAAATTCTTTAATCATCGCACTTGGAGGCGGAATGATTGGAGATTTGGCTGGATTTGTTGCCGCGTCGTTTATGCGTGGTATTCGCTTTGTCCAAGTTCCAACGACTTTATTAGCTCACGATAGCGCAGTAGGCGGGAAAGTAGCAATTAACCATCCACTAGGAAAAAATATGATTGGAGCGTTTCATCAGCCAGAAGCTGTTGTATATCATACGCCATTTTTACATTCACTTCCTGAAAAAGAGTGGCGATCAGGTTATGCAGAGGTGATAAAGCATGCTCTTATTGGTGATGTAAAGCTATATCATTGGTTAAAAGAAGAAGTGCAAACGTTAACGGATCTTCGTGATGAAAAGTTAATTCATATATTAATGAAGGCGATTCCTGTGAAAGCGAATATTGTGTCGCAAGACGAAACAGAAAAAGGTGTACGTGCCCATTTAAATTTTGGGCATACGTTAGGACATGCTCTTGAAAAAGAGTTAGGATATGGAAATATTACTCATGGTGATGGAGTAGCGGTTGGTATGCTATTTGCCATGTTTTTAAGTGAGCAAGTGTACAAAATTGATCTTTCTTATGAAGCAATGAAGCAGTGGTTCTTGAAATACGGTTATCCAAAAATGCCAAGCGACTTGAATGTAGAACGTCTCGTTCAGTTGATGAAACAAGATAAAAAAGCAAATGCTGGAACAATTCATATGGTGCTTATGCAGGAATATGGGGGAGTGAATGTCGTATCTATTTCAGATGAGACTGTTCATATTGCGTTAGAAGCATTTCAAAAGGATATGGTCTAAAAAAGTTGGTAGAACAGGTATGAAATGCATATTTAAAGGTATTCTCGTAATGGTGACGGTTATGATTAAAGATGACAGTAAGGAATTATAAATCATATCAATGACTGGGGGAAGAAAAGTGAGAGTAAAAGAGCAATTGTTAACTTTGAGAGCATATGTACCTGGGAAAAATATTGAAGAAGTAAAAAGAGAATATGGATTGTCAAAAATTGTGAAGTTAGCATCGAATGAAAATCCGTTTGGCTGCTCTGCGCGTGTGACAGAAGCATTAACTTCGTTAGCCAATCAATATGCACTCTACCCGGACGGGGCGGCTTTTGAGCTTCGTGAGAAAGTAGCAGAGCATTTAAGTGTAAAAGCGGAACAACTTTTATTTGGTAGTGGGTTAGATGAAGTCATTCAAATGATTAGTCGCGCTTTGCTACATAACGGAACAAATGTTGTAATGGCGAATCCTACGTTCTCACAATATTATCACCATGCTGTTATTGAAGGAGCGGAAGTTCGGGAAGTACCACTTGAAAATGGTATTCACAATTTAGATGCAATGTTACAGCAAGTAGATGAGAAAACGAAGATTGTATGGATTTGTAATCCGAATAATCCGACAGGTACATATGTAGAAAAACAAAAATTACTTTCATTTTTAGAATCAGTTCCAAAGTCAGCGCTCGTTATTATGGACGAAGCATATTATGAATATGCTGGGGCAGAAGATTATCCGCAAACATTACCTCTTCTTGAAAAGTACGAAAATCTTATGGTGCTACGCACATTCTCAAAAGCATATGGATTAGCTGCTTTTCGTATTGGATATGCGATTGGTGATGCAAAGCTTATTGGGCAGCTAGAGGTAGCAAGACTACCATTTAACACATCAACTATCGCCCAAGCGGTAGCATTAGCGGCAATAGAGGATCAACAGTTTTTACAAGAGTGTGTGAAGAAAAATGCCGGAGGATTAAATCAATATTATGCATTTTGTAAGGAATATAACGTATTCTACTATCCATCTCAAACGAATTTCATTTTCTTGAAACTTGGTATACCTGGTAATGAAGCTTTCGAACGATTAATGAAAAAAGGATATATCGTTCGTTCTGGTGCAGCATTTGGTATGCATGATGGTATTCGTATTACTGTTGGATTAAAAGAAGAAAATGATGAGATTATTGAATTACTTACGGAACTTGTAAAAGAACAAGTGAAGAAAGAAGAAACGTATTCTTAAGAAATGGTGAAGGCTCCTGTTATAGGAGTCTTTTTCATTTGAACTGCAATAAGGGGAGTTGTTTGCACGTTCAAGAAAGAAAACGTTACAATAGAAGTAGACGTATAAGAAGAACTATTGTACATATAACTTATTTAAAATGTGAGGAGGATACAGTTTGAAACTAGTAGGACGAAAAAATAGTTTGAATGGGAAAATTGTTGTTCCAGGAGATAAATCTATTTCGCATCGCTCTGTTATGTTTGGAGCGATAGCGGAAGGGACGACGAAAGTATCAAATTTTTTATTAGGCGAAGATTGTTTAAGTACAATTGCATGTTTTCAAAAACTAGGTGTCCAGATTGAACAGAGTGGTAACGATGTCACGATTTACGGTAAAGGATTAGCAAATTTGCAAGAACCGAAAGAAGTATTAGATGTGGGGAATTCAGGGACGACTATTCGTCTTATGCTTGGAATTTTAGCAAATACGCCGTTCCATAGTACGATAATTGGGGATGCATCAATTGGAAAACGTCCTATGAAACGTGTTACAGACCCGCTTAGTAAGATGAATGCTCAAATTGATGGTAGAGAAAACGGACAATATACACCTTTATCTATTCGCGGTGGTAAGGTAAAAGGTATGCATTATCATTCACCAGTAGCAAGTGCACAAGTGAAGTCAGCGGTTTTACTTGCGGGTTTGCAAGGGGAAGGCGTAACTACAGTAACAGAGCCTATGCAATCTCGTGATCATACGGAAAGAATGTTACGTGCATTTGGTTGTACCGTAGATGTTAATGGACGGACCGTTTCATTACAAGGCGGACAACAACTTAAAGGTGCAGACATAGAAGTTCCAGGAGATGTTTCTTCGGCGGCATTTTTCTTAGTAGCTGGTGCAATTGTCCAAAATAGTAAGCTTGTATTGGAAAACGTTGGTTTAAATCCGACGAGAACAGGGATTTTAGATGTATTAACAAAGATGGGTGCACGTATTTCTATCAATCATATTAGAAATGAAGAGTTTGAGCCGTGCGGAGATATTACGATTGAAACATCTAAACTAAAAGGAATAGAAATTGGTGGAACTCTTATTCCAAGATTAATTGATGAAATTCCTGTAATTGCTTTATTGGCAACGCAGGCTGAAGGAATTACTGTTATTAAAAACGCTGAGGAGTTAAAAGTAAAAGAAACAAATCGTATCGATACGGTTGTAGATGAATTAGGCAAATTAGGTGCGAAGATTGAAGCTACACCAGATGGTATGATTATATATGGTAAACAAAGTTTAAAAGGAAATACTGTTAATAGTCACGGAGATCATCGTATTGGGATGATGCTTGCAATCGCATCGTGTATTATAGATGGAGAAGTGAAAATAGAGAATAGTGATGCGGTCGCTGTATCGTATCCGGAATTTTTCGAACAATTAGCTGCGCTATAAGAGCAAGTATAGGAAGAGGCAGTTCACTCAAAAGGTTGCGTTCTTACACCTAGTTGCTTATGATAAATGAACAGAAGAGAATATTTTTTGAATTAAAGGAGACGTTTATGCAAAAGTTTGAACAAGCTGTTTCTTATATTGAAAACGGTGAAGCAGAAAAAGGATTACAATTATTAAAAGAACAATTACGAGTTGCTAATGATGAAGAGAAGTATGATATCGCTCGTTACTATCATACACTTGGGTTTATGGATGAGGCGTTAGCAATTATTGATGATTTACGCTTGTTATATCCAGAAGAAAGTGAATTTACATTATTTTTAGCAGAATTATATATTGATTTAGATAAAGAAGATGAAGCGATTGAAGCGCTTCATGATATTCCAGAAAATGATGATCTATATGTTCAATCGCTATTACTTGTTGCAGATCTATTCCAAATGCAAGGTTTTGATGATGTAGCAGAACAAAAACTATTAAAGGCGAAAGAAATGATGCCAGACGAACCTGTTATTACGTTTGGATTAGCAGAATTATATAGTAGTAAAGGTGAAGAGAAAAAGGCGATCACTTATTATGAATCGTTACTAGCAGACCATAAAGTTATGGGCGGTGTTGTCATTGCGCTTCGTCTAGCAGAAACTTTAAGTGCTATTGGAAACTGGGAAGAGGCAATCTCTTACTATGAGGCGGGGTTAGAAGAGCAAAAAGATATTCACTCACTATTTGGATATGCCTTCACATTATACCAAGGGGAAGAATATCAAAGAGCAATTGGTGCTTGGCAAGAATTAAAAGAATTAGATCCTGAGTACGCATCGTTATACATGTATTTAGCGAAAAGCTATGAAAAAGAAGGCATGCTTCAAGAAAGCTATGAAACACTTCAAGAAGGAATTAAAGTAGATGAGCTTTCTGTTCCTTTCTATGTAGAATTAGCGAATATTGCGGCGAAATTAGGTAAAATAGCGGAGGCAGAAGAAGTGCTTCAAAAAGCGCTGGAGCTAGATCCGGGACATTTAGGTGCGACATTAAAATATGCGTATATCTTAAAAGAACAAGAGAAATACGAAGAGCTAATTGCAGTTGTAGAGCGTACAATTGACAGTGGAGAACCAGATACACAACTACTTTGGGATCTTGCATTTGCAAAAAAACAATTAGAAATGTATTCGGATGCATTAAAACACTATGAAAGTGCATATACTTCTTTTAAGAATCATCCAGATTTCTTGGAAGAGTACGGTTATTTCTTATTAGAAGAAGGAATGCGAAAAGAGGCGAAAGAAGTATTTACGCAGTTAATACAACTAGACCCGACACAAATTCATATTGAAGAATTGTTATATAATTTAGAGGATTTTTCGTAAGTTGGAAGGAAACTGAATGCCGCTTCTTGAATCTAAAAAGAAAAGAGAAAGACAGAGGAGGGACTTAATCGCTATGAATACCCCTGTTTCTGTAAACGAGAAGAAGGATTTTGTAAAATGGTTTTTGAATAATTACCAACTGAAACAGCGTGAATGTGTATGGATTTTGAATTATTTAATGAGTCACGATCAATTAATGCATAAAGTCCACTTCGTAGAACATGCAAAATATTGTCCGCGTGGCTTAGTAATGTCAGCGAATTGTGTGAAAGACACACCGTTTCACTTTTTTAAACAAAATGTAATGACAACAGATGCAGAAAAGTCGTTTCATGATATTCGTTTGAATCGAGATGAGGATATTTATATTCAGCTTAATTTTAAATCATCGTTCCAAAATGCAAACTATGTAGCTGTATTAGAAGAAAATCCATATTTACCAAAGCATATTGAAGTGAATGAAAAAGATCGATTGCTTGCAGAACGATTTTTAGAAGAAAGTGTATTCTCATTTAGAAGAGAGCGTCTTTTGAAACAAATTGATGAAGCTTTGGATAAGCAAGATAAGGAAGCATTTCATAGGTTAACAGCAGAGTTGAAAATTTTATAGAATTCATTTTGATTATGTAATCTTTACGAATTTCAGACTTTTTAAGAAAAACTACTTAATAATAGGTAGTTTTTCTTTTTTTACCTCTTTTAGTATGGTTTAATATATATAAAGTGAAAGTTCTGTCATTTAAGGTGAAGGAGGGGAGAAAAGGTGAAATGGATTGTAAAAGATGTGGAACAGTTTGAGCAAGCGAGGGAGTATGTAGATACAGGGATTATCCCCCTTTTGTCTATTTCGGCAGCAAAAGAAATGAAAATGGTTGTAGAGCAAGGTGAATTTATTGAGGCTTTGAGTATGGAGTTGGAAAGGGAGTATAAAGGAAGAGTGCTTTTACTGCCCGCATTTACGTATTTGGTAGAGAGCCAAAAGAATGAAAAAGACCGTTTGCAAGAATGGACAGAACATTTGCAAAGGCAAGGTTTTAAGCATATTGCCTATGTGACAAGTGATTTTTCATGGAAAGAAGATATGCAAGAGTTGCAGGGTGATTTATTTTGGTTTCCATCGTTATCATTAGAGCAGTTTAGTGATCAAGGGAAAAGGGAAGTTATTCGTGCTCACATAAAAAATATTATGGTAATGTTGGAAGAAAGATGGATAAATAATTAATAAGCAGAAAGTTCTTATTATTATGAGTAGTATGATATTGACCTATACAAGAGGGTATTATATCATGATAGTGTCCTAGTATTTATTTTTTATATAATTTTTTCACGAGGGGACAATTTCTGATAGAGGGGGGAAATTTTCGTGAGCGAGAAAGAACATCGTGTGTCAAGAAGACAGTTTTTAAATTACACACTTACAGGGGTAGGAGGCTTTATGGCGGCGGGTATTTTAATGCCGATGACGCGGTTTGCACTTGATCCGGTGTTAAGAAAAGAAGCGGGAACAGATATGGTTGCTGTTGCACAAGTGAAGGATATTACAACAGAACCGAAGCGTTTCGACTTTAAGGTGAAGCAGGTTGATGGTTGGTACAAGTCTGACGAGCCAAAATCAGCTTGGGTTCATAAAGATGAAAGCGGAGACATTGTTGCGTTCTCTCCAGTATGTAAACATTTAGGATGTACAGTGAACTGGAATTCAGACAAAGCACATCCGAATCAATTCTTTTGCCCGTGTCACGGGGGGCGTTACACAAAAGATGGGGTTAACATTAAAGGCACACCGCCCCTTGCTCCGCTTGATGTGTACGAGTCTAAAGTGAAAGATGGAACATTGTATTTAGGAAAAGCGAAGCCAAGAGGGGGTGCAAAGTAGATGCTAAATAAAATTTATGATTGGGTAGACGAGCGGTTAGATATTACACCAATATGGCGCGATATCGCTGATCATGAAGTACCTGAACATGTAAACCCGGCACATCACTTTTCTGCATTCGTCTATTGCTTTGGAGGGCTTACCTTTTTCGTTACTGTAATTCAAATTTTATCTGGAATGTTTTTGACAATGTATTATGTGCCTGATATTAAAAATGCTTGGGAATCGGTTTACTATTTACAAAATGAAGTTGCGTATGGACAAATTGTTCGTGGTATGCACCACTGGGGTGCTAGTCTTGTAATTGTAATGATGTTTTTACATACACTCAGAGTTTTCTTCCAAGGTGCATATAAAAAGCCTCGTGAGCTAAACTGGATTGTTGGTGTTCTTATTTTCTTTGTTATGTTAGGTCTTGGTTTTACCGGATATTTATTACCGTGGGATATGAAAGCGTTATTTGCTACGAAAGTAGGGATTCAAATCGCAGAGCAAACGCCGCTCATTGGTCCTTATATTAAAACATTACTTGCTGGCCATTCCGAAATTGTTGGCGCTCAAACATTAACTCGCTTCTTTGCTATTCACGTCTTCTTCTTACCAGCAGCACTTCTAGGTTTAATGGCCTTCCACTTCATCATGATTCGCAAACAAGGTATTTCCGGTCCGCTATAAGAGATTGCTAAATTAAAGGGGAAAGAACAAAAGGAGGGAGATTATGCATCGCGGCAAAGGGATGAAGTTTGTAGGAGATTCTCGGGTACCAGTAGCCCGGAAACCAAATATTCCAAAAGATTATTCTGAATATCCAGGGAAAACAGAAGCGTTTTGGCCGAATTTCTTGTTAAAAGAATGGATGGTTGGTGCAGTTTTTTTAGTCGGTTATTTATGTTTAACAGTGGCGCATCCGTCACCGCTTGAGAGAATGGCGGATCCTACAGATGCAGGATATATACCACTTCCAGATTGGTATTTCTTATTCTTGTATCAGTTATTAAAGTATTCGTATGCTTCAGGCTCATTTACTGTAATTGGTGCGTTTATTATGCCCGGGATTGCGTTTGGAGCGTTACTATTAGCTCCATTTCTTGATCGAGGCCCAGAAAGACGCCCTTTGAAGCGTCCTGTAGCAACTGGATTTATGCTTTTAGCAATTGCATCGATTATCTTTTTAACTTGGGAATCTGTAGCACACCACGACTGGGAAGCTGCAAAAAAACAAGGAGCAATTGTAAAAACAGCACCAGTTGATAAAAATGATGACGGTTATAAATTAATGCAAAAAAATACTTGTTTAACATGTCATGGTGACAACTTACAGGGCGGGGCAGCAGCACCAGCTTTGCAAAACTTAACTTTAAAGCCAGAAGAAATCGCTAAAATTGCGAAAGATGGAAAAGGTGCAATGCCTAAAGGCGTATTTAAAGGAACGGATGAAGAACTGAAAAAACTTTCGGAATTCGTTGCAAAGTATAATAAAAAATAATAGAAAAGCTGACTACAAAATCTGTAGTCAGCTTTTTATTTTGCGTGCCCAGCTAAGCTGGGCACTGTTTGATGGTGAAAGGTTTAAATAGAATTCTACAAGGATTCAAAAATTATTATAGCCTATCTTCAATTGGACAGAAGTGGCTCGGTAAAATAGATTGGTACGTCTTAGAACGGCTCTGGAATAAGAAAAGAAATGTTCGAAAGAAACATGGTCGTATCAAGGACTTGATGAAGAAAATAACATACACACTCGTGAAAGTAGGAAGCTAGAACAAACTGAAAGCTAAAGAAGGAAGAGCATCGGAAAGCCGGATGCGGGAAAACCTCATGTACGGTTTGATGAGGGGAAGCTGAAACAGAAAAGGGATAGCAAAGCCATCCCTAAAGAAAATTTAATCTGTTTCAGTTTTCTACTCTACGATGACGGAAAGTTTGCTATATAATAGAGTAGAGTTCGATGAAAGAATTACTTTGTTTGAAAGGTGTTGGACATACAGCTTGGTTTACTTGTATGCAATGTTAAGGCAACGTTCGGTACTATTATTTTTATTGGTTGTTAACATATTAGGTACAATTTACGGATTCATATGGTATGGAAATCAATTAAAAGAAACCTCACCTATATTTTGGCCGTTTGTACCAGATAGCCCTATAGCGACTCTCTTTTTTGTCTTTGTTTTAATTGCTTTTTTGATGAAGAAGAACTGGGGGTTAATAGAAGCGTTAGCGATAGTTACTTTAATAAAATATGGTGTTTGGGCTGTTGTTGTAAATGCAATTACGATTTATGTAAAAGGTCCTATTGGCCTTATGGGATATATGTTAATGTTATCTCATTTTGCGATGGCAGTGCAGGGAATGTTATATGCTCCGTTTTATCGGATAAAAAAATGGCACTTCACTGTAGCTGGCATATGGACATTACATAATGATGCAATTGATTATTTATTTTGGCAAATGCCGAGATACGGGATTATGCATTTGTTTGTAGAGAAAATTGGTTATTTTACGTTTTGGTTAAGTATTGCTGTACTGTGTATTACATATTATTATTGCTTACGTGAGAACCGAAAACAGTTTTCTTTATGATGGTGAGGACATTTAGGGGGAGAAAATGAAGAAAAATAAGAGTGGTATAAACATATTGGATCGATTGATCACTTTAGTAGTTTCCTATAGCATAGCATTTTCTGTTTTCGCTCTCGCGACAACGGTAGTTGTATATGGAAAATGGTTGTATTATTTTGAAATTGATTTTTTAAATATTCCAGATTTAGCGGATATGACGAAAGATGAAATTAAGAGAAACTATGACGTGCTTATTACATATTTATCGCCGTTTTATGAAGGTGCATTACAATTGCCGACATTAGATATGTCCACAAATGGACGCATTCATTTTGTGGATGTTAAAAATATTTTAGTAAAGATTCAATATATAATGTATGGAACGATTGTAATTGCTGTATTAGGAGGAGTGTATTTATTAAAAAAGAAAAAAGAAAAGTTTTTACTTCACGGAGCGATTCTTACAATTATTTTTCCAATAGCTCTTACGTTACCAATTGCTATTAATTTTGAAAAGAGTTTCGTATTATTTCATAAGCTTTTATTTAGCAATGATTATTGGATGTTTGATATTGAAACAGATCCGGTTATTTTAATGTTACCGGAAGAATTCTTTATGCATGCTGCATGTGTTATTTTATTATTGATTTTAGGCAGTAGTATACTTTGTTACGGTGTGTATAAATATTTAGTGAAAAAGAAAAGGGTTTCAAAGGAAAAATTCTCTGTTTAAAGAGAATTTTTTTGTTTTCATAGAGATAATATATTTTTTGATTTTGTTCTGTTCTATTCTTGTCCAATTCCACATATTTTGTACTAGTAGTTATAGGGGGGACCGGGATGAAGAGAACATTAATTGGACTGATAGCATTTCTAATTATAATGTTTCCAGTACGTATATATGCTGAAGAGTGGAGTGAACTAACTGGATTGCTAGATGACTCTTTGCAGTTAGTGAAGAAAAAAGAAGATGAGAAGGCAATGCAAGTACTGCACCATTTCTCAGCGCAGTTTCTATCAAAGGAAAATGAAAATAATTCAAAAGTAACTCCGGGACAAATTAGAGTCGTTTCTTTAGCATATGATAAGGCGAAACAATCTCTCGCGGAAGATTTAGATAGGCAAGTTAAAGTTGATAATATGTTAGCGTTACAACTTGCTGTTGATGCACAAGTATCTAAATATCAGCCACTTTGGATGGAAAGAGAAAGAAAGATAATGAATGCTTTTTCTCAAGTAGAAAAAGCGATGGAAAAAGACGATGATGGACAGTTCCAACAGACGCTAAATACACTTTTAAATGAATTTAATATTATTTATCCTAGTTTAATGATTGCTCTGCCAGAAAACGAAGCGCAGCGTGTAAATGCACATTTATCTTATTTGGATGAATTTCGTAACGTTATGTTAAAAACGAAAGGTGGACAAATGCAACTAGGGATTATTAAAGGTGATTTGCAAAAAATATTTCATACAGTAAAAAAAGATGAGATAGCTCCCTCTCTCATTTGGTTTATGACAATTACTGGAGGACTTATTTTGTTCACTTTAACGTATGTTGGATGGAGAAAGTATAAAGGGGAGAGAGAAAAGCGGAGAAGTAGCTTGCATTCTAAAGATAGATAATGCGTATAAATAAAGATACGGATTGTAAGGTTTATTTATTGACAACGGTGGAAGAAAAAAATAGAATGAGAAGTACTATAATTAAAACTTCACTGGAGGTTTATGATGTTTTATTTAATTTACTTCGCGATCATTTTGATCATACCGTTGTATGCACAGTCAAAAGTACGTAGTGCCTATAGCAAGTATTCACAAGTTTATTCAACATCAGGTATGACAGGAGCGGAAGTGGCTCGGAAAATTTTAGATGAAAATGGATTGTACAATGTAGCCGTAGAAGAAACGCCAGGTCATTTGTCAGATCACTATGACCCGCGTGTAAAGACGGTTAGATTATCGACAGATAACTATTATGGTCATTCAGTTGCTGGTACAGCTGTAGCAGCACATGAAGTAGGACATGCAATTCAAGATGCAAAAGATTATAACTTCATGCGTGTTCGTCATTCATTAGTGCCAGTTGCTAATTTTGGCTCGAATATGTCTTGGGTTTTCGTCTTAATTGGTGTGTTTGCACAAATGTCTGGTTTATTGTTGCTAGGAATTATTTTAATGGCAGCAGGTGTTATTTTTCAACTTGTTACATTACCAGTTGAGTTTGATGCATCAAAACGTGCAATGCAACAAATTGAAGCGCTTGGTATCGTATCGACAGATGAGTACGGTCAAGCTCGTAAAGTATTAAATGCAGCAGCATTAACATATGTAGCAGCAGCTGCTGTAGCAGTATTTGAATTATTACGTCTCGTATTAATTTATACTGGTATGCAGCGTAGCGACGATTAAAGACTATCAATTATGATAGTCTTTTTTTGTTTTGTGGATTGAATCTTATAATATGTTATAAATGGAAATAATAGAGAGAATATGGGGTATAGAACTAGTTAAAATAAAGGTAAGTATGGAATGATGAAAGAAGGTGACAGACATAGAATATCCAGAGCATTTAGTTAAACAAGTGAGGGAGCGAAGTGCTACATACCAATTAGAAGGTTTTTTAAGTGGACAGGGCCCTAGAAATCCGAAATTAATGCTTGTTGGAGAAGCACCTGGTGAAACAGAAATTCATAATGGGACTCCGTTTAGCGGGAAAGCTGGAAAACATTTAATGGAGTTTTTAGAACGTATTCACGTTACAAGGGAAGAAGTATATATTACGAGTGCGGTTCGGAGTAGACCTTATAAATGGAGAGAGAAAAGGGAACGAAATGGCGAAATAATACAGAAGAAGTACAATAGAACACCGAATCAAGGTGAGATACTTGCCCATGCACCTTTGTTAGATTATGAACTGGAATTTATACAGCAGTCGGTTATTGTCACACTTGGTAATATTGCATTACAGCGTTTAGTTGGTAGAAATAATAAAATTACGGATGTTCATGGAGAATTGTTAAAGCAACCTGTGCAGCGATTGAAAGATAGCAGCGGTACAGAATTTGTATGGACAGAAAAAGAATATTCTATTTTTCCGACCTTTCATCCAGCTTCAATTTTTTATAATCGGAGTTTATTAGAGCTCATTTATGAGGATTTGGAGAAACTTAAAAGATATGTAATAAAAAACTAGAAAAGCTAAAGAGCTTTTCTAGTTGAATTTAATTATGTAACGGATTTTTATTTTCATCTAGTGTAAATCCTTCGCCGACGACATCATGTACATCACTAACAGCAACAAAGGCGTGAGGGTCTACAGAAGTAATGATATTTTTTAATTTCACGATTTCGTTTTTTGCAACAACACAATATAGTACATTTCGTTCAACTTTTGTATAGGATCCAACTGCTTTTAAAAAGGTTGCTCCGCGCTCCATTTCGGATAAAATTTTTGACGCAATTTCATCGTTTTTATCAGAAATAATAGTTGCTCCTTTTGCTGCATAAGCTCCTTCTTGCATAAAATCAATAACCTTAGCCCCGATAAATACAGCAACTAATGTATACATGCCTTCTCGATATGATAAATATGTAAGAATAGAGACAATGATAACGACGGCATCAAACATAAACATCGTTTTTCCCATACTCCAGCCAACATATTTGTGAGCTAGCCTTGCGATAATATCAACACCGCCAGTAGTCCCGCCGTATTTAAATATAATTCCAAGTCCAATACCAATAAATGCCCCAGCGAATAAAGCAGCCAGTGTCATATCATTTTGCAAGTTTAAATGTAAGTTAAGTACTTCGTAGCGCTGGAAAATCCATAGGAATAAAGAGACGCTAAATGTACCGATTAATGTGTATAAAAATGTTGTTCGGCCGAGTAACTTCCAACCAATAAAAAATATAGGGATATTTAAAATTAAGTTTGTATAGGAAGGGTCAAGCGAAAATAGAAAATATAATAATAGCGTAATGCCAGTAAATCCACCCTCTGCAAGATGGTTTTCAATATTGATATTTACAATACCGAAAGAAAAAATAGCGGAACCGATTAAAATGAAAATGATATTTCGAATCTTCAAGTTTGCTTTCATATAGGAATCCCCCTAGTTACGTAATGATTTGGAATTGCTCCGCTTAAACGGTAAGACATAATAATAAGTTATTTCTAGTTGCTAGTAAAAATAGAGAATAGTATAAGGGCCTAATTAGTTCAGGCTGATCTTTTGCAAAAATCACGCAAAAGAAGTTTCACTTTACCCCGCTCAAACGGCTGGTAGGAGATAAAGCAGAGAAGACAGAGCAAACCAGCGGTAAGAGCCCGATTGGTTCAGGCTAATCTTTTGCAAAAATCACACAAAAGAAAGTTTCACTTTATTATAGTCTATCCCAAAAAGAGTCGTAAATAGTGATATGAGAGAATAATATTTGTCAAATCGCGATGAATTGGCTAACATGAAAGAGGAAGGAATAGAGGTGACTAGTATGGAAGCAAAAACGATGAAAGATATGCAGAAGGAAGTAGATGCATATATCGGTCAATTTAAAGAAGGTTATTTTAGTCCGCTTGCAATGATGGCCCGTTTAACTGAAGAAATGGGAGAGCTTGCAAGAGAGGTTAACCATTATTATGGTGAGAAACCGAAGAAGACGACTGAGAAAGAACGCAGTATTGAAGAAGAGCTTGGAGATGTTTTATTTGTTATGATTTGTATGGCAAATAGTTTAAATATTGATTTAGAAACAGCACATAACATTGTTATGGATAAATTTAATACACGTGATAAAGATCGCTGGACACGTATTGATGAGGGAGAGAAAGAAGCATGAAAGAAATTAAAGTAATTATTGCTGGACCAAGAGGACGTATGGGACATGAAGCAGTTCTTCTAATGGAAAGAACAGAACATTTCAATTTAGTAGCAGCAATTGATTATAAGCATGGCGGAGAGAAAATAGCTGATTTACCTGGAATGCCAGCGCTAGATGCACCTATTTATGCGGATTTACATACTTGTTTAGATGAAGTAGAAGCGGATGTATTGTTAGATTTAACAACACCAGAAGTTGGAAAGAAACATGTGACACTTGCAGTTGAACGTGGACTTCGATCTGTTATTGGTACAACTGGATTTACTGAAGAAGAACTAAAGCAATTAACAGAAAATGCAAAAGAAAAAGAAGTAGGAACAATTATCGCTCCAAACTTTGCAATTGGTGCAGTTCTTATGATGAAATTTTCACAAATGGCAGCAAAGTACTTCCAAGATGTTGAAGTAATTGAATTACACCATGATCAAAAATTAGACGCACCATCTGGTACAGCTGTAAAAACAGTAGAATTAATCCGTCAAAATCGTGTGCCAAAAGAGCAAGGACACCCTAATGAAACGGAACAATTAGAAGGAGCACGTGGTGCAAATGTGGATGGTATTCACATTCATAGCGTACGTCTACCAGGGCTTATTGCACACCAAGAAGTAATGTTCGGCGGAGATGGACAAATGTTAACAGTTCGTCATGATTCATTCAACCGTGCATCATTTATGTCAGGTGTCAAACTATCAATTGAAACGGTAATGAACCTTGATCATCTTGTGTATGGTTTAGAAAACATTATCGACTAAAGGGGAGACAACGGATGAAAATTGCCTTAATCGCACATGACAAAAAGAAAGATGATATGGTTTCGTTCGCGTACGCATATAAACCAATCTTTGAAAAATATGAACTTTTTGCAACAGGAACGACAGGACTTCGTATTATGGAGGCAACTGGTTTAGTTGTAACAAGATATCAATCTGGTCCTCTTGGTGGCGATCAAGAAATTGGTGCAATGATTGCAAAAAATGAGATGGATATGGTGATTTTTTTCCGAGATCCACTAACAGCGCAGCCGCATGAACCTGATGTCAATGCGTTACTTCGTTTATGTGATGTATATGCCATCCCACTAGCAACGAATATGGCAAGTGCTGAAATGCTAATGCATGCATTAGAGCGGGGAGATTTAGATTACCGAAAGTTAAGAAAATGAGGGGAACAATTATGAGTGGATTACATATATTAGCGTTTGGTGCTCATGCCGATGATGTTGAAATCGGCATGGCAGGTACCATTGCAAAGTATACGAAACAAGGATATGAAGTAGGCATTTGCGATTTAACAGAAGCTGATCTTTCTTCAAATGGAACGGTAGAACTGAGAAAAGAAGAAGCAAAGGCTGCAGCTCGTATTATGGGAGTAAAAACGAGAATTAATTTAGCGATGCCAGACCGTGGTTTGTATATAAAAGAAGAGTATATACGTGAAATTGTAAAGATTATTCGTACATATAAACCAACACTAATTTTCGCACCATATTACGAAGATCGTCATCCAGACCATGCTAATTGCGCGAAACTTGTGGAAGAAGCCATCTTTTCAGCGGGAATTCGTAAATATATGCCTGAACTTCCGCCGCACCGTGTAGAGTCTTTTTATAATTATATAATTAATGGTTTTCATAAACCGAATTTTTGTATAGATATTAGTGAATACCTTTCTAAAAAGGTGGAAGCGTTAGAAGCGTATGAAAGTCAGTTTTCAACAGGGAGTGATGGTGTTAAGACGCCATTAACTGAAGGATACGTTGAAACTGTAATCGCTCGGGAGAAGATGTTTGGGAAAGAAGTTGGAGTGCTGTATGCCGAAGGATTTATGAGTAAGAAACCCGTTTTAATACATGCTGATTTAATAGGGGGATGTAAATGAAATTGAAAATAGGTATTACATGTTATCCTTCTGTAGGTGGTTCTGGGGTTGTTGGGACAGAGTTAGGAAAGCAATTGGCGGAACGCGGGCATGAAATTCATTTTATTACATCGGGTGTACCATTCCGGTTGAATAAAGTGTACCCGAACATTTATTTTCACGAAGTAACAGTAAATCAATATTCTGTTTTTCAATATCCACCTTATGATTTAGCATTAGCGAGTAAAATGGCAGAGGTTGCTCAAAGAGAAAACCTTGATATTTTACATGTGCATTATGCAATCCCTCATGCTATTTGTGCATATTTAGCAAAACAAATGATTGGGGAGCGTATTAAAATTGTTACGACCTTACATGGAACGGATATTACTGTGTTAGGTTCCGACCCTTCGTTAAATAATTTAATTCGCTTTGGTATTGAACAATCTGATGTTGTTACAGCTGTGTCACATTCGTTAATTGAAGAAACGAATGAACTTGTAAAACCAGATAAAGAAATTGAGACGGTATACAATTTTGTAGACGAACGTGTTTATTTCAAACGTGATATGTCTCAATTAAAAAAAGAATATGGTATACGAGAAAATGAAAAAGTATTGATTCATATTTCAAATTTCCGAAAGGTTAAGCGTGTACAGGATGTTGTGCAGTCATTTGCCAAAATTGTAAAGGAAGTAGATGCGAAATTGCTTCTTGTTGGTGATGGACCAGAGTTCTGTACTATTTTACAATTGGTGAAAAGTTTACATATTGAGGAACGTGTCTTATTCCTAGGAAAGCAAGATAATGTTGCAGAGCTTCTTGCGATGAGTGATTTAATGCTACTTTTATCAGAAAAGGAAAGTTTTGGTCTCGTTATATTAGAAGCAATGGCGTGTGGTGTGCCTAGTATCGGAACGAGGGTTGGGGGCATTCCAGAGGTCATTCAACATGGTGAAACAGGATATATATGTGAAGTTGGAGATACAGATGGAATAGCTAAGCAAGCAATTCAACTACTAGAAAATGAAGAACTTCACCGTAATATGGGAGAGCGAGCGATGAAATCTGTATATGAGCAGTTTCGTTCGGAAAAAATCGTTTCACAGTATGAGGCGATTTATTATGACATACTAAGGGATGACAAGAATGGAAAGATTTAAAAAAGCTAGTTCAATTATTGAGATGTTAAAACAGCACGGACATGAGGCTTACTTCGTTGGTGGAAGTGTACGCGATCTTATTATCGATAGACCAATTGGAGATATCGATATCGCAACATCTGCTTTACCAGAAGAAGTAATGGCTATTTTCCCAAGACATGTTCCGGTTGGCCTTGAGCATGGAACTGTAATTGTTGTAGAAAATGGTGAACCGTATGAGGTAACTACTTTTCGAACAGAAAGCGAATATGAAGATTTTCGAAGACCTAGTAGTGTTCAATTTGTCCGTTCATTAGAAGAGGATTTAAAACGACGTGATTTCACGATGAATGCAATTGCAATGACAGAGGAAGGCGAAATGGTTGATTTATTTGCTGGGAAAGAAGCGATTCGTCTGAAGGAAATTACAACGGTTGGAGATGCTGCAGACCGTTTTCAAGAAGATGCACTGCGAATGATGCGTGGTATTCGGTTCGTAAGTACGTTAGGTTTCTCTTTGGAAATAAAGACGAAACAAGCAATTGAAACGTATGGGCATTTGCTCGAACATATAGCGATTGAAAGAATTACAGTTGAATTTGAAAAATTGTTGACCGGTACATATTGTGTGAATGGTCTTCAAGAGTTAGTAGAAACGAAGCTATTTTCTCATCTGCCATATTTGCAAATGTCAGAAGAAAGACTCTTGAAAGCTACGCAGTATAAATGGGATTCTTTCGAAACAGACGTTGAGGCGTGGGCATTTTTCTTATATTGTATCGGAGAAGAGCATCCATCTGTCTTTTTGCGTCAATGGAAGTTCTCGAATAAAAAGATCAAAGATATCGTAGCGGTTTTATTAGCAATTCGTTCTAGAAAGGAGAAGGAGTGGGATACAATCCTTCTTTATAAAACTGGGATTCGCATCGCTGAGATGGCGGAAAGAGTATATGAAGCGATAATAGAAAGTTATAATAGTGCGTCTGTTAAGCAAGTACAATCATTATTTCATGCATTGCCGATAAAAAATCGTCAAGAAATGAATGTGACTGGTAATGATTTATTAAGCTGGGCAGATAAAAAGCCAGGTCCGTGGGTTGCCGAAATGCTTCAAAATATTGAAGAAGCAATCGTACAAGGAGATTTAGTTAATAAGAAAGAGGATATAAGGGAGTGGCTACAAAGATGCAATCTACTATAAGAAAGCAGTTATTACAAGTTTTTTCTGAAGCAGATGGTGCATTTGTATCTGGTCAAATACTTAGTGACAAACTTGGTTGTTCGAGAACCGCTGTATGGAAGCATATGGAGGGTCTTCGTAATGAAGGGTATGAACTAGAAGCTGTACGCCGCTTAGGTTATCGAATTGCTAGTAAACCAGATAAAGTAACTGCGAATGAGATTCAATTAGGATTACAAACAGAGCGTATCGGTAGAACGGTTTATTTTGAAGAATCGGTTGAGTCTACTCAGCATATTGCAGCGAGACTTGCTTATGAAGGCGCAGAAGAGGGAACAATTGTCGTTGCTGAAGAACAAACAGCAGGTAGAGGACGTTTAAGTAGAAAATGGTATTCCCCAAAAGGAACAGGAATTTGGATGAGTATTATTTTGCGTCCCTCGATTCCAGTTCATCATGCACCACAGCTTACTTTATTAGCAGCTGTTAGCGTAGCGCAAGCAATTGAAAAATGTACCGGTGTAAACGTAGGGATTAAATGGCCGAATGATATTTTAATTCAAGGTAAAAAAGCTGTCGGTATATTAACGGAGATGCAAGCTGATCCAGATAAAATTAATGCTGTTATTATGGGAATTGGCATTAATGCAAATCAGAAACAAGAACATTTTGATGAGGAAATTCAGCAAATTGCAACTTCATTAGCAATTGAATCGGGTAAGCCGATTGTTCGTGCGGAACTTATGCAACAAATTTTCTTGCAACTAGAGAAATTGTATGAAGAGTATTTAAAAAATGGCTTCTCTGTTATTAAAATTCTTTGGGAAAGTTACGCAGTAAGTATCGGAAAAGAAATTACAGCTCGAACGATGAGGGAAACTATTAATGGGCTAGCAAAAGGGATTACGGAGGATGGTGTATTGTTACTTGAGGATCATCAAGGACAAGTGCACCACATTCATTCTGCTGATATAGAAATTAAGTAAAAGAAGTTCCTATTTTGGAGCTTCTTTTTGTCATTTAGATACTAATAAATTTCACATACCGTAATAGGGATAGAAAATTATTTTTTCGAAAAAATGTAGCAATTCCTTTTCAGAGTTTGCTATAATTAGTTCGAATATGGGCAGTATCAAAGCGAACTGCACCATTATTTTACGCAGTATGAAAAAAATAATTTGGATTCTGCCTTGATCCAATAACGGACTGGGACAGAGGGATGAATAATGCCGACTAACACACAACCCTTCTGCCCTTTTATGGCCAGAGGGGTTTTTTTATATGATTTCGGCCATCTCCTCTCTCCTGCATAAAGGAGGAGTAGTTTTTGAAAACAAAAACAGATTTTTTGAAAATGAAAGAGCAAGGTGAGCCGATTACAATGCTAACGGCGTATGATTATCCATCTGCTAAATTAGCAGAAGAAGCTAAAGTCGATATGATTTTAGTAGGTGATTCTCTAGGAATGGTTGTACTTGGGTATGATTCAACAGTTCCAGTAACTGTAGAGGATATGATTCATCATACGAAAGCTGTACGCCGCGGAGCGAAAGAGACGTTTATTGTAACTGATATGCCATTTATGTCTTATCATGTTTCATTGCAAGATACGATGGTTAATGCACGTCGCATTGTTCAAGAGAGCGGGGCACATGCATTAAAGGTAGAAGGTGCTGGAGAAGTTATATCAACTATTCACTACTTAATGAATGCGGGAATTCCCGTTGTGGCGCATTTAGGTTTAACTCCTCAATCTGTAGGAGTGCTAGGTGGGTATAAAGTACAAGGGAAAGATGCTGAAAGTGCAAAAAAATTAATAGAAGATGCAAAGAAATGTGAGGAAGCTGGTGCGATAGCACTTGTGTTAGAGTGTGTGCCAATGCAATTAGCAGAACTTATTTCAGCGCAGTTAACAATTCCTACAATCGGAATTGGAGCAGGACAAAAAGTAGATGGGCAAGTTCTTGTATATCATGATCTTATCTCGTACGGCGTAAATCGTGTTCCGAAATTTGTGAAGCAATATACGTCTGTTCAAGAGGAGATTGTGCGAGGGATTTCACAATACGTTACTGAAGTAAAGACAGGACAATTTCCTGAAGAAAAACATTCATTCACAATGAAAGAGGAAGAGTGCTTAGCGTTATACGGAGGAAAACAATAATGAAAATCATAACTACAGTGCAAGAGATGCAGCAAATTACAAACGAACTTCGTACAAATGGAAAAAGTATCGGTTTTGTTCCAACGATGGGGTATTTACACGAAGGCCATGCTACGTTACTACGTAAGGCAAGGGAAGAAAATGAAATTGTAGTGTTAAGTGTATTTGTAAATCCACTACAATTTGGACCAAATGAAGATTTAGATCGATACCCACGTGATATTGATAGAGATGAAAATGTAGCAAAAGAAAATGGTGTTGATTATTTATTTTATCCGAGTGTAGAAGAGATGTATCCAGCAGAACAAACGACAACAGTAGAAGTTTTGAAGCGTACCGACGTATTATGTGGTAAACAAAGACCTGGTCATTTCGCTGGTGTTGCGACTGTACTAATGAAACTATTTAATATTATATTGCCAACGCGTGCTTATTTCGGTATGAAAGATGCACAGCAAGTAGCTGTAATTGAAGGATTCGTAACTGATTTTAATATTCCCGTTACGATCGTACCAGTTGATATTGTAAGGGAAGAAGATGGATTAGCGAAAAGTTCTCGTAATGTGTATTTATCACAAGAAGAACGCGAAGAAGCTCTTCATTTATACGGCAGTCTATGTATAGCGAAAGAACGAATTGAGGCAGGCGAACGTAATCCGGAAATCATTATGAATCTTGTGCAAGAGCATATTGAGAAGTATACGAAAGGCACTGTAGATTATGCTGATTTATATGCATATCCTTCATTAAAAGCAATAGATAAAATTGAAGGAAGAATCATTTTAGCGATTGCAGTTAAGTTTGAAAATGTACGATTAATTGACAATATAACATTAATGGGGAAATAAGGGGGAGCATCTATGTTTCGCACAATGATGAGAGCGAAGTTACATCGCGCAACTGTTACAGAAGCAAATTTAAATTATGTAGGTAGTATTACAATTGATGAAGATTTAATGGATGCGGTAAATATTGTAGAAAATGAAAAAGTACAAATTGTAAATAACAACAATGGAGCTCGCTTAGAGACATATGTTATTAAAGGAGAGCGCGGTAGCGGTGTTGTGTGTTTAAATGGTGCAGCTGCAAGGCTTGTACAACCGGGTGATAAAGTTATTATTATTTGCTATGGTTTAGTGGCAGAAGAAAATATTCATAAACAAGAGCCGAAAATTGCAGTATTAGACGATGATAATCAAATTATTGAAATGTTAGGTGCTGAAAAAGCTGGCACGATATTATAAGTAGGAAGGCTATCTCTAATTAAGGAGATAGCTTTTTTGTGCATCTTTTCATTAAGATGAGGTAAAACGTGGTATAGTAACATTATATAATTTTTGTGTTTGATAGGTAAGAAATTGAGGTGTTACATATATGAGTAAGCGTTATGTCGTTGTTGATTTAGAGACGACAGGGAACTCCTGGAAGGATGGGAAGGATAAAATCACCCAAATTGCAGCTGTTGTAGTGGAAGATGGAGAGATATTAGAGATTTTTTCATCTTTTATTAATCCGAAGAGAGAGATTCCCCTATTTATTACAGAATTAACTGGGATTGATGCAGATCTTGTAAAACAAGCCCCGTTATTTCGAGATGTAGCCCCGATGATTGTTGAGCTATTACAAGGTGCGGCTTTTGTTGCACATAACGTTCACTTTGATTGGAATTTTTTAAATGAAGAATTAAGGCAGGCTGGATATACAGAAGTATATTGTCCTAAAATTGATACAGTTGAATTGGCGCAAATTCTTTTGCCGACAGCTGATAGTTATAAATTACGTGATTTAGCTAAGCAACATGAACTAGAGCACGATCAACCACATCGTGCGGATAGTGATGCTCTTGCAACAGCGGAGTTGTTTTTACAATTTTTAAGTGAAATTGAAAAGTTACCACTTGTCACATTACAGTCGCTTTATGAATTAAGTGATGTTTTCCAAAGTGATATAGCTGATGTACTTTCTGAAAATATTTTAAAGAAAATGATGCATGGTAAAGAAATGGCAGAGGAGTATGAAGTGTATCGAAATATTGCGCTTCGAAAGCGGAATTATTCTTTAAGCCTCAGTGAAACATGCGCATCTAAATTTGATGCTTTCTTACATAAAGCAATGGATAAACTTGAATTGAATATGCCAAAGTTTGAAAAAAGAGAAAGCCAACAAATTATGATGAAGGAAATATATACAGCGCTAAGAGATTCTAGGTTTTCACTGATTGAAGCAGGAACAGGTACGGGGAAGACGCTTGCATATTTACTTCCAAGTATTTATTTCGCAAAGAAAAAAGAAGAACCTGTCATTATAAGTACACAGACTGTACAATTGCAACAACAAATACTAGAAAAAGAAATTCCATTATTACAGAAAATAATGCCATTTTCATTTGAAGTGGCTCTTCTGAAAGGAAGAAAGCATTATCTTTGTCTACATAAATTTGAATATGCTTTGCAAGAGGAAGAGAAAAATTATGATATGGCGCTCACAAAGGCAAAAATTTTAGTATGGTTATTGCAAACGGAAACCGGCGATCGTGATGAATTAAATATTCCTGAGGGCGGAAAGTTACTTTGGAACCGTATTTGTAGTGATGCATATAGTCCAGGCGGGATGCAAAGTAACTGGTTTAGTCGTTGTTTTTATCAACGAGCGAAGAATAAAGCATTGTTTGCAGATATTGTTATTACAAATCATGCGTTATTATTTCAAGATTTTTCAAGTGAAGAACCACTGTTTGCTTCATGTGAACATATTATTTTTGATGAAGCTCATCATATCGAAGAAGCGGCGAGTAGAACATTTGGTGAACAGTTCTCATGTATGTATTTTCAATTAGCTTTATCTCGTCTTGGTACGCTAGAAACAGATGATGTGCTTTCTAAAGTATATAAAATGATGAAAAAATCAGAGCAAGCCTCTCGTTCGACTTTCCGTATGGTGAGTCATAGTTTGAAGGAACTTAAATTTGATGCGGATGAACTATTCCAAATGTTACGTGCTTTCATATTTAAACAAACAAAGCAGGAACAAGGGATGAGCAATATGCCGCTCATTTATCGATATAACACGGAAGTAGAGACAGGTAAGTTATGGGATAGCATTACCGAGTTAACAAATCGTTTTGTATATGATGTAAGAAAATTAGTGACTACACTTGAGAAGCAAGTTGATATATTGCAAAGTAAATTAGAATGGGAGATGCATGTTGTTACAGGTGAATTTATGCACTTAATTGAGTTGTTGAGAAAGATGGTACAATCTTTACAATTACTCATTTTAGAAAAAAATTCATACGTGACATGGATGGAGACTGAAACGAAGGGGACGATTCATTCAACAGTTTTATATGCGCAGCCTGTTCATATTAGTGAAAGATTTGCTGATGAATTTTTAACAGAAAAAAAGAGTGTTATTTTCACATCAGCAACGTTAACAGTTAGTGATTCATTCGACTATATAAAAGAAGAGCTAGGTTTGCATGATTTTGCGCCCAATACATTAAAAGTTCCATCACCATTTCGTTTTGAAGAACAAATGAAATTAATGGTTTCAACTGATGTGCCTTTTATTAAGCAAGCAAGTAATGAGGAATATATTGAATCTGTATCGGCACATATTGCGAAAATAGCGAAAGCTACAAAAGGTAGAATGCTTGTTTTATTTACTTCGTATGAAATGTTGAAAGAAGCGTATACGAATTTGAAAAGTGATGATGCATTAGAAGGATATTTATTATTAACACAAAGTGTGAATAATAAGAGCCGAAGTCGCCTCATTCGTAAATTTCAAGAGTTCGACAAATCGATTTTGTTAGGAACAAGTAGTTTTTGGGAAGGGATAGATATACCTGGAGATGCTCTGAGTTGCCTTGTCATTGTCCGTCTGCCCTTTACGCCTCCTAATCAGCCGATGATGGAAGCAAAAGGAGAGTGGCTAAAAAATCAAGGAGAAGACGTATTCGCTAAGTTAGCGCTCCCACAAGCGATATTACGTTTCAAACAAGGATTTGGTCGTCTTATTAGAACAAATACAGATACGGGAACGGTATTTGTTCTAGATCGCCGTTTGACAAGTTCTTCCTATGGAAAACGTTTTTTACAATCAATCCCAACTGTCCCGCTCTATGAAGGACCTTTAGAAGAATTGTTAGAGCAATTAAAGGAACGACCAAATAAATAAAATTGGAAGAAAAATACGCCTGAAGTACACTTAAACTTCAGGCGTAAAAAATGTGGGTAGGAGGAATTTTATTTTTCTTACTTCTTGTATACAAAATATATTGCTTTTCGATTTGAAACCTTTTTTTGCTGTACATGTCCTGCTATAATAGATGGGTGATGAAGCAGGGGTTGTAAAGAATGTACTCTTATTGTAACCGTATTGCGTTCTTCTATAATTAGAAATTTTTGTGTAACGGAGGAGTTTTTTCATGGATAATAAAATCGAAGTCCTATCAACGACGCGTATTAAATATTCGTCTGACTTGTATAAAATTGTTGATAGCTTGAATCGTACGTTAAAAGAGCAGGACCTCATGTTCGGATTAGCATTAGACGAAAAAGATAAAGAAATAGCTGTATTTACGATTTACAGAACGTAGTGATTCAATGAAAAAGTGGATCTTTGCAATCATTATCGTAATCGTTGCTAGCGGAATATATGGGGCGTATGTTTATAATAAAGCGATGGAAAAGAAAATTCCCAAAGAGTCAAAGTCTGTAGAAATTGCAAAAGAAAAAGCAAAGCTTACAAATGTGAAATCTGTAGATTATTATAACGGAAAATCTTCATATACAGTCGTGCAAGGTGTAGATGAAAAAGGAGAACAAATTATTGTTTGGGTGCCTGATAAAAAAGGAAATGTCCTTGTGAAGAAAAAGAGTGAAGGTATTTCTGAAAAAGAAGCTTTGCAAAAATTGGCTGAACAGGCGACTGGAGAAGGTGCTGAACCTAAGCCGAAGCCAAAACAAATTGTAAAAGTAAAATTAGGTGCTGAAAACGATATTCCGTTGTGGGAAATTACATATATTGATCAGGAAGATCGTTATACGTATTATTATCTAGAAGTTCAAAATGGTGCATATGCTGGACACTACAGCATTGAAAAATAGATGTAGGGGGAACTACAAATGAAATTAGCAAAGCGAGTAGCTGCTTTAACACCGTCTTCAACTTTAGAAATTACAGCAAAGGCACAAGCATTAAAAGCAGAAGGTCATGATGTAATTGCATTAGGGGCAGGAGAACCTGACTTTAATACACCAGAACATATTATGGATGCTGCGCATAAAGCGATGTTAGAAGGACATACGAAGTATACACCAACAGGTGGATTGCAAGCGTTAAAACAAGAAATTGCGAAGAAGTTTACTCGTGATCAAGGAATTGCGTATGATCCATCTGAAATTATTGTATGTAATGGTGCCAAGCATGCATTATATACATTATTCCAAGTGTTACTTGATGAAGGAGATGAAGTTATCATCCCAACTCCTTATTGGGTAAGTTATCCTGAGCAAGTAAAGCTTGCTGGTGGTAAGCCAGTTTATGTAGAAGGTCTAGAAGGCAATGAGTACAAAATTACAGCAAAGCAGCTGCGTGAGGCAATTACAGAGAAAACGAAAGCAGTTATTATTAATTCACCGAGCAATCCAACAGGGATGATTTACAGCAAAGAAGAATTACAACAGCTTGGAGAAGTATGTTTAGAGCATGATATCTTAATCGTTTCAGATGAGATTTATGAAAAATTAATTTATGGTGACGCGGAATATACTTCAATTGCCCAGCTTTCTAATGTATTAAAAGAACAAACACTTATTATTAATGGTGTATCTAAATCACATTCTATGACAGGTTGGCGTATTGGATATGCAGCAGGAAATAAGCAGCTTATTAAAGCGATGACGAACTTAGCGAGTCATAGTACGTCAAACCCTACTTCAATTGCTCAATACGGTGCAATTGCTGCGTATGCAGGCTCACAAGAACCTGTAGAAACAATGCGTCAAGCGTTTGAAGAAAGATTGAACATTATTTATGATAAATTAATTCAAATTCCTGGTTTCACTTGCATTAAGCCACAAGGTGCTTTTTACTTATTCCCAAATGTAAAAGAAGCCGTAGCGTTAGCTGGGTATGATACAGTTGATGAGTGGGCAAAAGCATTATTAGAAGAAGAAAAGGTGGCTCTTGTTCCAGGTACAGGATTTGGTGCACCAAATAATGTTCGATTATCGTATGCGACATCTCTTGAGCAAGTTGAGAAAGCATTAGAACGAATTCATACGTTCATGAAAAGTAAAGTACAGGCTTAATCGTCTGTTTCTTGTAGTAAATGGCAAAAAACCTCCCTATATATAGGGAGGTTTTTTTGACGAATTGTGGCAAAAAGAAATGGCTAAAGGTGTGTTATACTAGAAAGCGAGGTGTTTGGTGATGAAAAAGAAAATGATGTTACAATGGTTTGAACAGGGAAGCATAGCGATTCCTAAATTGCTTATGATGCATTATAAAAAGCTAGGTTTAAATGAGACGGAATTTATGGTAGTACTTCATGTACATACATTTTTAGAATCAGGTAATTCGTTCCCGACTCCTTCAGAGATTTCAGAACGGATGACGATAACAGAAATGAAATGCATGGAAGTGATTCAGACTTTAATCCAAAAAGGTTTTTTAGCACTAGAAGGTGGACGAAGATCTGAAGCGATGATGTGTGAAAGTTATTCTTTACAACCACTGTGGGAAAAAATATTGCACTTTTTAATGAATGAATCTATAGAGGAAGAGCAAAAAGAACAAAAACAAATTCAAGTAAATTTATATACAGTATTTGAAAAAGAATTCGGAAGACCACTTTCGCCATTTGAATGTGAAACATTAGGGATGTGGGAAGATCAAGATCAACACCATCCGAATTTAATTCAAGCGGCTCTTCGTGAAGCTGTTATGAGTGGTAAACTTAATTTCCGGTATATTGATCGTATTTTGTTTGAGTGGAAAAAGAACGGAATTAAAACGGTAGATCAAGCGCAAAATCAAGGCCAGAAATTTAGAGCGAATCAACAACGCACACAACAAACGACAAAACAAGAGACGAAATTTACTGGGAAAGTGCCTTTTTATAATTGGTTGGAGCAGTAGTGTAGGAGGAAAGATATGTTGAACAAAACGCAAATTCGTTATTGTTTAGATACAATGGCGGATATGTATCCAGAAGCGCATTGTGAATTAATTCATGATAATCCATTTGAACTTGTAATCGCAGTGGCATTATCTGCACAATGCACAGATGCACTTGTGAATAAAGTGACGAAAAACTTATTTCAAAAATATAAAACACCAGAAGATTATTTAAGTGTGTCTTTAGAAGAATTACAACAAGATATACGTTCCATCGGATTGTTTAGAAATAAGGCGAAAAATATTCAAAAATTGTGCCGGATGTTACTAGATGATTATAACGGGAAAGTTCCAGAAGACCGTGATGAGCTGACGAAATTACCAGGAGTAGGGAGAAAGACAGCGAATGTAGTTGTTTCGGTAGCGTTTGGGATTCCAGCGATTGCTGTTGATACGCATGTAGAGAGAGTGAGTAAACGGTTAGCAATTTGTAGATGGAAAGATTCTGTGTTAGAAGTGGAAAAGACATTGATGAAGAAAATTCCAATGGATGAGTGGGGAGTTACACACCACCGTATGATTTTCTTTGGACGTTATTACTGTAAGGCGCAGCGACCACAATGTGAAGGGTGTCGATTACTAGAAATATGTCGCGAAGGAAAGAAACGAATGAAGGGGAAATAAAGGATGGAGCGAGTTATAGAAATACCGAAAGAGTTTCGGTGTGTACCATTTTTTAAAGAGAGTGCAAATTCGATTACGTATCACACAGACCAATCTTTTGAAGAAATAATACAAAATACTTACTTTATATTTGATATTGAAAGACAATATGAGCCATGGAATGAAATTGAAACAAGTATTCCAGCGGTGTTAAATATATGGAAAAGCAAGCATGAAGAAATTGCTATACTATTTCGGAACAGAAAAAAACAAGAAGCTGAGGGTCCGATGATTCTTGTTGCAGCGCACTTTCTATCGGTTATATATTGGTTAAATGAGCAGCCTGTTCATAGTTTGAATGAGATACAAAAACATATAGATAAATTAGAAATGAAACCTGTTAATTTTATGGAACGATATTCATTTGTTATAAAGAAACCAGGACATTATCATTCTTATATTCAATTAGCACAGTTATACATCGAAGTAGAAAAGCTATATGCGAAGAAAATCATAACAAAAAAGAAGTCCATTTCTCATTAGGAGAAATGGACTTCTTTTTATTATGATTCTGTTGTAACAACATTTCCATCTGCGTGCGGAGTAGTATCTCCGCCGTGATTCTGTTGTTCTTGTTGGTGATTCTGTTGTTCCTGTTGTTTACGCTCTTCTTCAGCTTTCTTTTTAGCTTCTTCTTCAGCTTTTTTTCTAGCCTCTTCTTCAGCTTTTTTCTGAGCCTCTTCTTGCTGCTTACGCTGTTCTTCTGCAGCTTTCTTTTGAGCTTCGTCTTGTTTTAATTTATCTTCTGCAGCCTTTTTCTGAGCTTCGTCTTGTTTTAATTTATCTTCTTCAGCTTTTTTCTGAGCTTCGTCTTGTTTTAATTTATCTTCTGCAGCCTTTTTCTGAGCTTCTTCTTCAGCTTTTTTCTTAGCCTCTTCCTCAGCTTTTTTCGCGTCTGGAGTTCCTCCAGGAGCGGTAAAGGATGCACCGACTGCTGGACTTGTTCCAGTACCTTTTTTCGCTACTACAGAGAAGCTGTAAGTAACACCTGGTTTAATGCCTCCAAGAGTAGCTGTCGTACCGCTTACTGATAAGCTACCACTACTACCGTCAGTAGCTTTATAGCTTGCAGCATACGCATCAACCTCTGATGGTCCAGACCAATTTAGTGTAACTGTGCTAGCGCCATCGAAAGCGACATTAAGGCCGCTTGGCGAATCTACTTTAATTTCTTTAACTGCATCTTTTTTCGCGCCTTTAATGTACAGTTCTCCATTTAATTCTTGTACAGAAGAAGGGCGCTCGAAACGAGATTTATCCGTAGCAAATTTGCTCATCATTGTTTGGAACATTTGCTGAGCAATTCTAGTAGAACGATCTCCAATGTAATTTTCTGGGCTATCTTTTTCATAACCAGTCCATACAGCCATTGTATATTGTGGTGTATATCCTGCGAACCAACTATCTCTGTTGGCATCTGCTGGAATACCGTATTTTTTAATAACAGATTCATCAAAGTTTTGTGTTCCTGTTTTACCTGCTACGTCTACTCCTGGAACATACGCTGTCGGACCTGTACCACCAGAGCCAGGTTTTACTACGTCGCGAAGAACATCAGTAATCATGTAGGCCGTATAGTCATGCATCGCACGTTGTTCTTTCGGCTTAAAGTTTTTCTTTTTCCCATCTGGGAAGATAACTTCTTTTACGAAGTGAGGTTTATTATAAACACCGTCATTTCCGAATGCTGCATATGCACCAGCTACTTCTAATGGAGAGCTGTCATTACTACCAATTGCAGTAGATTCATATACCTTGCCCTCTTTAAATGTCATTCCTAAGCCTTGAGCAAATTCTTGTGACTTATTGAGGCCAACTGCTTGAGCTGTCTTTAAAGCAGGAATATTTAATGATTTTTTCAATGCTTCACGAAGTGAAACGTCACCTTTATAACTATTTGTTGCATTTCGTATTTTTTTACCGTTGGAATACGTATACTCTGAGTCGTTTAATTGATGATACGTAGACCATTGTAGGTTTTCTATTGCTGGACCATAGTCGAAAATTGGCTTCATTGTTGAACCTACTTGGCGTTTTAAATCGATTGCCATATTATGACCTTTGAAAGTAGATTTACTTTCTTTACGACCAGCGCCGATTGCTCGAACTTCTCCAGACTGAGTATCCATAAATACGAATGATCCTTGGAATTGATCGTTTGGATACTTGATGAGATTCCCATCCATTATTTTATCAGCATAGTCTTGAGCATCAAGATCAAGAGTCGTTTGGATCGTTAAACCGTCCGAACCGATATTTATATCAGGAATTTCTTTTTCAACTTCTTTTACAACTGCATCTAAAAATGCTTGGTATTTCATTTCAGTTACTTCTGAAGAGGGAAGAAGTCCTTGTGTTACAGGGATTTGCATTGCATCATTCATTTCTTGTTTCGTTATATACCCGTGTCGGTTCATTAATGTTAATACGATATTACGACGTTTCGTTGCTCTATCAACGTTATCTGGTTTTGTTGGATCATAAATGTTAGGACCTTGGGGTAAACCAGCGAGCATTGCGGCTTCGTGTAGTTGTATGTCTTTTAAATCTTTGCCGTAATATTTTTTGGCAGCTGTGGAAATACCATAAGAGCGATTACCTAAGTTAATCTTATTTAAGTACATTTCTAAAATTTCATGTTTTGAGTACTGTTGCTCTAACTTATAAGATAAGTACCATTCCTGCACTTTTCTTTTTGCAGTTTTGTCCATCGTTAGAAAATAGTTTTTAACTACTTGCTGTGTAATCGTACTACCACCTTGTGAGCCAAAGCCACCAGTGACATTTTCCATGACTGCCATTCCAGTACGTCTAAAATCAATTCCATTATGATCGTAGAAACGAGCATCCTCAGTCGCAAGGAATGCACTTTCAATTACTTTTGGAATTTGATCGTATGTAACATGGGTTCGTTTTTCAGCACCGTATTCATAGAAGAAATTCCCGTTTTTATCAAGGAATTTTGTTGATAAAGGATTGACTAGCTTTGATTTGTCTAGTTTTGGAGCGTCCTTTACCATAACAAAGAAGGCCGAAACGCCAGCTACGAGACCGACGATACCAAGAAGTAGACAACCTATAAGAAATCTCTTGAAAAAGGAACCTTTTTTCTTTGGTTTTTCTTCTTTATTATTTGTTTCTTTCGTTTGATTTTTTACATGATTTCGTTCTGTACGAGAACGATAATTATCTGACATTATACTTTCTCCTACCTTTCATTCTCTCCCCCAAAAGTCGAAAAAAGAGCCTTAGTGATGACTCTATCACGAAAAATAAACCGTGTCTAGTACGCGGATATAATCAATTCGAGGGTGATAACCGCATGATAATAAAGACCCATGCTCTTCTATTTCTTGTTTTGTAATCGATTTACGTCCACCAGTATTTTGACGATTCCAAAA
Organism: Bacillus sp. NPDC060175; assembly: GCF_042728695.1. NCBI lineage: Bacteria > Bacillati > Bacillota > Bacilli > Caryophanales > Bacillaceae > Bacillus > Bacillus sp. NPDC060175. Next base: position 46,517 of record NZ_JBHWYR010000011.1, on the reverse strand, counting down.
TGCAATAATATGTTTTGCATCTAATAAATAAAATTCATCAAAAAGTGTAAATTTAATAATAACAAATGCAATTCCATTATGAGCGACTACTTGCTTCATATGTTCAATTTGATGAAGGTGGAAGTTTTGAAGTGGAAAACTGGTTTTATTTTTAGTTTCTTTCGCTTCAAAATCGATGTATTTCCCTTTGTATACACCGTTGTAATCTGTTGTAGAAGGTTGTTTGAAATACGCTTCTTTTACCACTGCAGCACTTCGAGCGGGGTAATCTACTTTTACAATTTGAAGAGGTGTAGGTTTTTTATGTACGCATGCAATATTATGGGTTAAGTAATATTGATTGGTGTCATTCAATTCCTCTTCAAGGGACATACCTCTATTACTGTAAGTATGTTTTTTTATTGGTGTTTTATGAGGTTGTGAAGCTTGATCGTACCTTTTTCCATTTGGGTAACGAATGGTCATATTTTGTCCACTCCCAACTTGATAAGATTTACTTACAAAGGTGATTATATCAAAAAATGAAAAAAGATGTGACCTTTTTCAAGAAAGGTATGGTGACTTACTCATGTTTCGATGGAATGATTACGAAAAAATTAAACAGACCCGTAATGATATTTTTTGTACAGAAGAGGAAAAAGCTATAGTTCTTAATATTAAGGAGAGCACGGATGTAGCTAACGTAGATAATATTTCACGTACACAATCTTACCAAGAATATTATTTGAGAAATAGAGAAATTAGATGGTCTTTTTTAGCAAGCATGGTTTCAAGGAATGGGGGATGGAACATGACAGATTTAGAAGGAGAATATTATTCTAATCTTTTATCTCAAACAGTTAAGAGACGATTATTTCATTTGTATGAGAAAGCCAATTGGCTCATCTTCTTAGATGCATTTCCTCAACTATTACTGTATGAGGAAAGTAAAAAGAGATGTGCGCCGCTCTTCCATTTGTTACAATTTTTCAACATATCAATTTTTATGGAAAAAGAATGGGTCGCGTTTTGGGAGAAAAAAGATATAAATAGGCTTATGACGGCACTTATTATTAATGAACAAAATAAAATTCAAAAACCAGTAATTGAGAATGCATACTTTCAAAAACATGTATTTGATACTGCACTATTCAAATTTCAAGAAATATTTCACGTTAGTGCAGTTATTTTTCCAATGGTGGAAGGGGAAATGTATGGATTTTCAGTTTATCAATTTGAAACGTTGCAAAAACGTATAGAACTTGGGAAGCAATTAGCTTGGTTATTATTTCATTTAAAGTATAAGGCTTCTTTTTATAAATTTGCAGTGCAAACTAGGCATACAGGATCAAGGATGGATTATGAATGTAATATAAGGGGAATTAGAAAATCATGTACGCCGGCTCTTCGGGATGTGTATTCTATTGTCACTCATGAAAAATTAATTGAAAAAGATTGGTTTAGTGAAGGGTTGGAAATAGATTCATTATTTTTACTTGAAAAACCTAAGGGGGAAATTAATATAACAGAATGGTATAGAAAGAAGAGGGAGCAAATACATACTCTTTCTATATTAAGTAGTTTTGTTAAAAGAATAGATGAGTTCATGATATAATAAAGAAGTCCCGCCTTCCTAAATGAAGGCGGGGCTTCTTTATTAAAAGTAATATGCTCTACAACAAATTACTTTCTAATCCGCTATTTGCCGGCAGTACGACTTTAGCTTCAACACTTATCGAAAGCGAAGAGGTAAAGTTAGACTAGAAAATAGCTGTTTGTAAAAGCCACTTTGATTAAAGTTTCACTTTATGTAGCGGGGAAATTTGGACCATCAAGCTTTGGATTACCAGTCTCAGGTTTGTTTTGTTGTTTGTTTTGCTTTTTATTTTTTTCGTTTTTATTTTTTGCCATCGTAATACACCTCCTTTTTGTATTGTTACCATTTCTAAAAATGGCATACTAAATGATTTCTTTGACGAATATCAACTAGTTTTGTCATGTGAGAAGGAGTAATCAATCAATCGGCGAAATTACATGACAAAGGAAAGGCAAAGAAGGGGGCGTTTTAAATATGGCGATGGTTCAGAAGGAAGATGTTATGAAAAAAATGGATCAAATGTTAAGTTCTCTCGATTTGCTGGAAATGAATATTGGGATTAGAATGAATCATGCATTAAAGGATAAAGGTGAAAAAATATGCAATAAGATAGAAATAACAGAAATGCATATAGAACATATGGAAAATAAATTAGTGCATCACGAAGAAAAAGGGAGCTGGGTAAAGACATTTCAAAACGTCGTAGTGAGTGCATAATAAGGTGGGAACAAAATGGGATATGAAGCATTAATCCAGTCCTCGGAGAAGTTAATGCAGTATAATGATGAAGCGAATGTGAACAAAAGAGAAATGGTTGAATATGATTTTTATAAGGATATGAAGCCATTTGTTGATATTGTAGATGCGGAGTTAGAGATGTGGAAAGAATTAGCTTATAGGTGGATAAAGGAAGAACGACCTAAGTATATACATGTACAACAAATTGATCAAGTGTATGATAATTTACAAACTAATGTGCTACAATGTTTTGTTAATAAGGGAAAAGGTAAACGTTTCTTTGAAACACATCAGGCTATTTCGTATACTTTGCAAAATATCGTAGATCAATGTAAGTAACAAGAGGGAAAACCCTCTTGTTTTTTTATGCCTCTGTCACTGTTGTAGGTTTTGTTGCACCGTTTATTTCTAACTCTCGTATTAATGTTCGGTAATCTGATATGCATACTTTTCCTTCAAGATAACAATGTCTCGCAAAGTCTAACAGTTCATTCGAATTTTCTGTGTAATACCCCTTTTTTTGAGAAAACGCTTGTTTTAAATCCCCTAATACCATGTTGATTCCTCCCCAATGAGAATCTTCTTCCTTATTATCATAGCATGGAAGGGTTTACTTTCTAATTTTTTTAAAAATTTAAACTTCCGACAAAAAAAGACAGATACTCCGTCACACATTTTATTTTATAGGTACATATTCTATATGTAGAAACTTATGCGAAGGAGGAGAGAATGCATGTTTCAACAACCTAATGTATATCAGCAAGCAAATCCATATGCACAGCAAAATATGTACCAATATAATGAGGATACATATTTACGATATAATATGTATCCTTTCGAGCCTCATTATGGAAACCAAAATTATTATCAACCATTTGAAGTGTCGTTTGGGAATCAACCGCAACAAGCGTATACGAATCAACCGCAGCAACCGCATATGAATCAGTCGCAACAAGCGTATACGAATCAACCACAGCAACCGTACATGGATCAGTCGCAACAACCACATATGAATCAACCGCAACAACCGCATATGAGTCAGCCGCAGCAAATGTATACGAATCAACCACAGCAAGCGTATATGAATTCACAAAACTACATGTCACCAGCTCAATATGTAAATCAACAAGCTATGTTTTATCCACCAAAACAACCATATCCAACGATGAATAAACAAAAGCAACAGCAACAGCAACCAAGTCAGTTTTCTAGTTTTGTTTCACAATTTAAATCATCAGATGGTAACTACGATGTAAATAAAATGATGAACACAGCTGGACAAATGATGAACGCGATGAATCAAGTAACAGGAATTGTTAAGCAAGTCGGGGGCTTTTTTGGTAAATAATAGTAGGGGGTTGTCTATAATAGGTATTACGTATGAAATTGGATACTAGACAAATTTCCATGAAATAAATGGGTGTATATAACAAGCGTCTTTACCTCTTTTCTCATATTGTAAAGTGTAGTCAGATTTTTTTAAATGAGAGAGGAGAGAAAAAACTATGCATCATTGTCATCCTTGCTTTGGAGGGCATAAGCCTGTAGGACCTATTTGTACAACTGCTCCTGTCATTCATCCGACAAAACAATGCGTAACACATTCTTTTTCAACAACGGTGGTGCCACACGTTTTCCCAACGCATACAACACATGTACATCATCAGCAAATTCAAAATCAAAGCTTCTTCCCACAAACAAACTCGAACGTAAATGTTGTAGACCCTGGTGATCCAGGATTTGTTGGTGGATTTGGCGGCGGGTGTGGACCATGTGGTCATGGCCATCACCACCACCACGGGCATCAAATATCTCCATTTGGACCAGGACCGAATGTATCCCCATTTGGACCAGGACCGAATGTGTCACCGTTTGGACCGAATGTAGGACCAAATGTAGGACCAAATGTTGGTGGAATGTTTAAAAGGTAAATGATATGTTAGAACTAGCGAAATGCTAGTTCTTTTTTTGTAATTGGAGTGTTGATATGAAGGTCGTTGCTGTAACAGGGTATAAGCCATTTGAACTTGGAATATTTAAAAATGATCACCCAGGAGTAGAGTGGATAAAAAAGTTGTTGCGTCGTAAATTAACTGCTTTTGTAGAAGAAGGTTTGGAATGGGTTATTATTAGCGGCCAGTTAGGAGTAGAGCTATGGGCTGCTGAAGTTGTTTTTGAAATTCAAATAGAATATCCAGATTTAAAATTAGCGGTATTTACTCCTTTTTTAGAACAAGAAGAAAATTGGAAGGAAGATAACCGTGAATATTACGAATTTATTCTTTCGCAAGCAGATCACATTGATAGTATTACGAAACGGAAGTACGAAAGCCCAGAGCAATTTAAATTAAAGAATCAATTTTTTATTGAAAAAAGCGATGCACTTTTAGCTGTATATGATGAAGAAAAGCCTGGGAGCCCTAAATATATTGTAGAAGCAGCTAAGAAAAAAGGAGAAATAGAAAATTATCACAGTTATTTCATTCTTTTTTCTGATTTACAAGATATAATGGAAGAGGAACAGTGGAATAATGCAGAGTAATATGTAATATAGTACTCGTATATTTGATTGACAAAAGGCATTGTTTCTGAAAAAATTTAGTTAATGAAAGCTTTGGCAAAAATTTGAGGTGAAGAAAATGATTTCGGATAAAATTAAATTAACAGCGAAAGATATTTTAGAAAAAGAATTTAAAACAGGTATGAGAGGTTATCAACAAGAAGAAGTAGATAAGTTTCTTGATATGATTATTAAAGATTATGAAGCGTTTCATAAGGAATTTGATCAATTAAAACAACAAAATGCTCGTTTGAAACGTGAATTAGAAGAGCAGAAAGTAGCGGCAACACAAGTTCCGCAGCAACCAGTGCAAACACCAGCTGCACAACCAGTATATAACAATACGAATACGGATATTTTAAAACGTCTATCTAATTTAGAAAAAGCTGTATTTGGAAGTAAGTTATACGAATAAATTAAGGTAACAAAAAGATTAAAGCATTTTACATAGAAAAAAACATTGCAAAATCTTTTTGTTTCCACTATACTAATGGATGTCATAACGTTTGGGTAATCGCTGCAACGCCAACGTTGTAGAGGAAAGTCCATGCTCGCACAGCCTGAGATGGTTGTAGTGTTCGTGCCTAGCCAAGTCATAAGCTAGGGTATTCTGGCTGTGAGGCTGGTTTAACGGCAGGGAAAAAACCTAAGTCCTTTCGGATATGGTTTGACTACCTTTAAAGTGCCACAGTGACGAAGTCCTTGAAGAAATGATAGGAGTGGAACGAGGTAAACCCCACGAGCGAGAAACCCAAATAATGGTAGGGGAATCTTTTCCAAGGAAATGAACGATGGGAAAGGACAGGTTTTCATTAACCTGTAGATAGATGATTACCACCGGAGTACGAGGCGTGGGCCGTTTGCAGTACAAAGGAACAGAACATGGCTTACAGAACGTTATGAACCAACTATGAAATAACTCAGCTCTCCTTTGTTAGAGGAGGGCTTTTTATTTGTATGAAGTTATAAATTGTGAGTTAAAATGGTAAATGAGAATATTCTTCGTAATATGTGATAATTAATAGGACAACATGTTATTAATTATTGTTTGATTATACATAAGAGGTGAATGCAAATGGGAAAAGTTACTTTAATTGCAACAGCGGCAATGGGTATTGAAGCGTTAGTTGCCCGAGAAGTTCGCGATCTTGGTTATGAATGTGAAGTGGAGAACGGAAAGGTGACGTTTGAAGCGGATGAAAAAGCGATTTGTCGTACGAATTTATGGTTACGTACTGCAGACCGTGTGAAAATTAAAGTCGGCGAATTTAAAGCAACGACATTCGATGAGTTATTTGAAAAAACAAAAGCGTTAAACTGGGGAGATTATATTCCAGAGAACGGAGAATTCCCTGTTATTGGGAAATCTTTGAAATCAACATTATTTAGCGTTTCAGACTGCCAACGTATTGTTAAAAAGGCTGTTGTTGAAAAATTAAAAACAACGTATAGACGCACAACTTGGTTTGAAGAAGATGGTCCGTTATTCCGTATTGAAATTGCAATGCTCAAGGATATTGCAACGTTAACAATCGATGCGAGTGGTGTAGGTCTTCATAAACGTGGATACCGTCTTGAGCAAGGTGAAGCACCTTTAAAAGAAACATTAGCTGCGTCTTTAATTAAGTTAACAAACTGGAAGCCGGATCGTCCTTTCGTTGATCCTTTCTGTGGATCTGGTACAATTCCGATTGAAGCTGCATTAATTGGACAAAATATCGCACCAGGATTTAACAGAGGCTTTGCATCGGATGAATGGGGCTGGGTTGGTAAACAAAATTGGCGCGAAGCTCGTCAAGAAGCTGAAGATTTAGCAAATTATAATCAACCATTGCAAATCATTGGATCAGATATCGATCACCGTATGATAAGAGTTGCCCAAGATAACGCAGATGAAGTTGGATTAGGGGATCTTATATCATTTAAACAAATGCAAGTAAAAGATTTCACGACAAAAGAGGAATATGGCTATGTTGTAACGAATCCTCCATACGGAGAACGTTTAAGTGAAAGAGCGCTTGTTGAAAAATTATATAAAGAAACGGGAGAGGTATTCCGCCCATTAGATACGTGGTCAATGTATTTATTAACAAGTTATGAAGCATTTGAGAAGTGTTACGGAAAAGATGCATCGAAAAAGCGTAAACTGTTTAACGGATTTATCCGTACAGATTACTATCAATACTTCGGAAAACGTCCACCGCGTAATTCATAGTATAAAACTCCTCCAGCGCGCATATACTGGCTATTATGTAATGCGTAAAGGAGGAAGTGGTATGGATAGTTTCCAATTATCAATGATTCAAAAAGCTATTCACCGTACGTATGATGAGCTCGGAAAAGAAGTGGATAGTCAAGGTGCGATTGTAGATGAAATACAAAAAGCGCAGGAAGAATATTTGTCAGCTCTTTCACATGAAACAGCGATTGATAAACGGTATTTAAAGTCATTAATATAGAAAAAAATTTTCCTTTTTCGAAAGGGAAATTTTTTTTCGTGTATTTCTATGTATTGCAACAGGGGAAAGTGGCTGCACACATGTGAGTAGCAGTTGCTATATCTTTTTATAGAAAAACTGTTTGGTTGGAGGCTAAGGATGTTTACTGAGAATAGGTTACCATTTGAAGTAGGAAAACAAGATAATTTTTATGATAAGTTGAATGAGTGGATTGGAGATGTGTTTTACGACATTCTTCCGGAAAAAGGCTTTGAAGAGCGTGATGAACAGATTTTTATGGCGTTTCAGTTAGAGCGCGCTTTCCAAGAGAAAAAAGTTATGTTTGCAGAAGCAGGTGTAGGAACAGGGAAAACAATTGTATATCTTCTATATGCAATTTGTTATGCACGTTATACAGGGAAGCCAGCTATTATCGCTTGTGCAGATGAAACGTTAATTGAGCAGCTTGTGAAAGAAGAAGGAGACATTGCTAAGTTATCTGAAGCATTAGGGCTATCTGTTGATGTTAGACTTGCGAAATCAATGGATAATTATTTATGTTTGCGTAAACTTGAAGATGTTATGAGTGGACGAGCTCCAGAAGTAATTGAAGATGTATATTACGAGTTACCTCAGTTCGTATTCGATCATGGTACGATGCAGAACTTTACTCACTATGGTGATCGAAAAGAATTTCCACTGCTAAATGACGAGGAATGGTCAAAGGTAAACTGGGATTACTTCCAAGATTGCTTCACTTGTGATTCTCGTCATCGTTGTGGTCAAACACTTTCTCGTGAACATTATCGTAAAGCTGCAGATTTAATTATTTGTTCTCAAGACTTCTATATGGATCATATTTGGACATATGATGCACGTAAACGTGAAGGGCAAATTCCATTGTTACCTGAAAGTAGCTGTGTTGTATTTGATGAAGGGCATCTTGTAGAGTATGCAGCGCAAAAAGCTTTAACATATCGTTTAAAGCAAACGATGATGGAGCAACTTTTAACGAGATTATTACAAAACGATATTCGTGAAGAGTTCGCACATTTAGTAGAAGAAACAATTTGGCAAACTGAACAATTCTTTGGGGTACTACAAGAGAATAAAAAGGAAATTGAAGGTTCTGATCGTTTAGAAATTACTGTGACAGAAAAGGTAACTGCAGAAGCGAAAAGACTTTATGCGAAAATCGGTGAAGTCGGTGATGCATTAGTATTTGAAAGTGAAATGCATACAGTAAACACATACGATTTAAATATTGTTGATGAGCATTTAGATGTGTTAGAGCATTCACTTCGTCTTTTCATGCACGAGAAAAATGTAATTACGTGGGGTGAAGAAAGTGATGGTGCTTTCACATTAGTTATTATGCCACGTGCAGTTGAAGAAGTGTTACAAGAAAAAGTATTCTCGAAGAAAATTCCGTACATTTTCTCATCTGCAACATTATCGGATAACGATTCGTTCGCATTTACAGCAAATAGTCTAGGGGTAAAAGATTATTTATCATTCTCAGTTGCCTCACCGTTTGATTATGAAGAGCAAATGGCAGTAAACTTACTATCGCATACGAAAGAAAATGAATGGGAAAGAAAGTGTCAATATACACTTGAAAATATCCAGAAAACAAATGGACGTACGCTTGTATTATTCCGTACAATGCAAGAACTTGCAGCGTTCAAAGAGTATGTAAGTAAAGAGCAAATGTCGGTTCCGTTCTTATATGAAGGGGATCAGGAAATTAGTCAGCTCGTTTCTCGTTTCCAAAATGAAGAAGAGACTGTACTTTGTGCTGTGCATTTATGGGAAGGTTTAGATATTCCTGGTTCATCATTATCACACGTTATTATTTGGTCATTACCATTCCCTCCAAACGATCCTGTGTTTGAAGCGAAACGTAAACATGTAAATGATCCGTTCTGGGATGTAGATGTGCCTTATATGATTTTACGTCTTCGTCAAGGAATTGGACGTTTAATTCGTACAAGTGAAGATAAAGGTGCTATATCATTATTCTTATCAGATAATGAAGATGAAAAAGTGATAGAAGCAGTGAAGAAAGTGCTTCCGGTAGAAGGAAAAGTACTTTAAGCGAAAAAATGTTGTAGGGAAAAGTTTGGCACTTGCCAAGCTTTTTTTCTATTAGAAAAGGAATTTATGTTTTAATGTCGAAATAAGGTTGAGGTAGAAAAAGGAGGTTTTTTATACTATGACAGTTGCTACATATGAAGTAGAAAAACAATTTTTAACATATGTGAAGAAGATAGAGAATTACGGAGAAGCATTAAGCTTAATGTTTTGGGATTTAAGAACAGGTGCACCAAAGCAAGGAGTAGACCAGCGTTCAGAAGTAATTGGAATGCTTTCATCCGAAGTGTTTGCGATGTCGACTTCAGATGAGATGGGGAACTATTTAACTGAACTAGAATCTTTAATTGTTGAAAATAAACTTTCTGAAACGACAAAGAAAATGGTTGAAGAGTGTCGGAAAGAATATGATAGAAATAAGAAAATTCCACAAGCGGAATATGAAGCGTATGTGAAATTAGAAGCGAAAGCGGAAAGTGTATGGGAAGAAGCTCGCGAAAAATCTGACTTCGAAATGTTCCGTCCGTATTTAGAAAAAATTGTTGAATTCAAAAAGAAGTTTATTACATATTGGGGTTACGAAACGTACAAATATAACACGCTATTAGACATGTATGAGCCGGGAATCACAGTAGAAGTGTTAGATCATGTATTTGGTCAACTGCGTGAACGTATCGTTCCGCTTGTGAAAGAAATTTCTGAGTCTAAAAAAGAATTAAAAACAAATGCTTTAGCTGAACATTTTTCAAAAGAAAAACAAAAGAATTTTACTTTAGAGTTATTAAAACAATTGAACTATAACTTTGAAGCGGGTCGTCTTGATGAAACGGTACATCCTTTTGAAATTACATTAAATAGAGGGGATGTTCGTATTACGACTCGTTACGATGAGAAAGACTTCCGTATGGCTGTTTTCGGCACGATTCATGAATGTGGTCATGCTGTATATGAGCAAAATGTTGCAGAGGAACTAGAAGGAACACCGCTTTGCAGTGGAACATCAATGGGAATTCACGAGTCACAATCGTTATTCTTTGAAAACTTCATTGGCCGTAATAAGTCGTTCTGGAAGAAAAACTATGATTTGTTAAAGCGATATAGTGACGGTCAATTTGACGGCGTATCAGTAGACGAGTTTTATGATGCGATTAATGAGTCAAAACCATCCTTTATCCGTATAGAAGCAGATGAACTTACATATCCGCTTCATGTTATGGTTCGCTATGAGCTGGAGAAAGAATTATTTGATGGCACACTGCAAGTAAAAGACTTACCAGCGGCATGGAATGATAAGATGGAAACTTATTTAGGTATTCGTCCAGAGAATGACGCACAAGGTGTATTACAAGATGTTCACTGGGCTGGTGGTTCGTTTGGATATTTCCCATCTTATGCGCTTGGTTATATGTATGCAGCGCAATTTAAACAAAGGATGCTAAAGGATATTCCAAACTTTGATGCATTACTAGAAGAAGGAAACGTGACGCCAATTCGTGAATGGTTAACAGAGAATATTCACCAATACGGCAAAACGAAAAAACCACTTGAAATTTTAAAAGATGTGACAGGTGAAGGTTTAAATGCAAACTACTTAGCTGATTATTTAGAAGCTAAATATAAAGAGATTTATGAGTTATAAAACAGGAGCTGCTTAATTGCAGCTCTTTTTTATGAGGGAGTGAGAGAAATGGGCTATATGTTTACAGTAATGTCGCAAACGGAAGCGGAAGAAATTGCATACAACTGGCATTATGAAGGGGAGTATTCTTTTTATGATATAGAGGCAGATCAAGAAGATTTAGTGGAGTTTTTAAATGCTCATATGAGAGGAAATACTACATTTGTCGTGAAAGAAAACGATAGTATAATTGGCTTCTTTAGTTTTGGTAAAATAAATAATCAAACGATTGATATAGGACTTGGAATGAGACCTGATATAACAGGAAATGGATTAGGTTTACAGTTCGTAAAAGCTGGGTTAGATTTTAGTAAAGAAAAATATAAATGTGACTATATAACATTATCAGTAGCGGCATTTAACGAAAGGGCAATCAAAGTATATAAAAAAGCAGGGTTCGAAGCAGTTGGGACGTTTATTCAAAAAACGAATGGCAGTTGTTTTGAGTTTTTGAAAATGAATTATATATGTAAAAATGATTAAGAAACAGAAGGGGGCTTCTGTTTTTTTATTTTGATGTAGAAATAAATGATTTTTGTTTTTGTACTTGTTGTAATTAGAAGTTTTGAAATTTTGGAAGAGGATGTGTATGATTGAAGTTTAGTAGCAAATAGCAAGTTTAGTAAGGAGAGGTAGTATGATTACAATTAAAACGAAAAATGAAATAGATTTGATGCATGAATCTGGGAAGTTACTAGCTTCTTGTCATAGAGAAATTGCAAAAATGATGAAACCAGGTATCACTACACAAGAAATCGATACGTTTGTTGAAGCATATTTAGAAAAGCATGGTGCCAGGTCCGAACAGAAAGGGTATAACGATTATCCATACGCAATATGTGCATCTGTGAACAATGAAATGTGTCATGGGTTTCCAACAGATGTTCCTTTAAGTGAAGAAGATATTGTGACAATTGACATGGTAGTAAACTTAAATGGTGCGCTCTCGGATTCTGCATGGACGTATATAGTTGGAGATATTTCTGATGAAGCAAAAAGGTTATTGTTAGTAGCAGAGAGTGCTTTATATAAAGGAATTGAGCAAGCGATAAGTGGTAACCATGTTGGAGATATTGGATACGCAATTGAAAGTTATGTAGCTTCTGAAGGGTTTTCTGTTGCAAGAGACTTTACTGGACATGGAATTGGTAAAGAAATTCATGAGGAACCAGCAATTTTTCATTTTGGTAAGCCAAGGCAAGGACCAGAATTACAAGAAGGAATGGTAATTACAATTGAACCTATTGTAAATGCCGGTATGCGATATTCTAAAGTAGATTTAAACGGATGGACTGCAAGGACGCTGGATGGGAAATTATCTGCACAATATGAGCATACAATTGCGATTACGAAGGATGGGCCTATCATATTAACGACGTTGTAATATGATAGGTAAGAGTTTGAAAAACTCGAACGAAAATGGTATTTTTATAAAATTTGTACGTGTTTTTACGATAAATGCTTTTCAAAGTGAAAAAAGTGCGTTATAATCCTTCTATAAATAAATAAGTTAGCTACACTCATATAATCGCGGGGATATGGCCTGCAAGTTTCTACCGAAGTACCGTAAATACTTTGACTATGAGTGAGGACGAATATATTTGCTTGTTTAGCATTCTTTTTTGCGAAACTCCAAAAGCACGTCTCTCACTTGTAACGAGTGGTGGCGGCTTTTGGAGTTTTTTATTTGCATAAGAGGAGGAACTAACATGAAAGTATTACAAGAAAAGATTTTGAACGAAGGAAAGGTTTTATCTGGTGATGTATTAAAGGTAGATGCATTTTTAAATCATCAAATTGATCCAGTACTTATGCAAGAAATCGGAAAAGAATTTGCTAAGCGTTTTAAAGAAGAGAACATTACAAAAATCGTAACGATTGAATCTTCAGGCATTGCACCAGCGGTTATGGCTGCTTTAGAGCTTGGTGTAAAAGTAGTTTTTGCAAGAAAGCGTAAATCGTTAACGTTACAAGATAATATGTATGTTGCGAAAGTATACTCATTTACAAAACAAGAAACGAACGAGATTTCATTATCTCGAAATCATATCGATGAAAATGATCATGTACTAATTATTGATGACTTTTTAGCAAATGGTCAGGCTGCTTTAGGTTTAATGAGCTTAGTAGAGCAAGCCGAAGCAAGTATTGCGGGAATTGGCATTGTTATTGAAAAAGCATTTCAAGATGGAGGAAAGAAGCTGCGTGAACAGGGTGTTCGTGTTGAATCACTAGCAGAAATTGCATCACTTGATAACGGCACAGTTACATTTGTACAGCAAGAAACTGCGGAGGTGAAATAAGCGATGAAGCAACATCCATTTAAAATCGCATCGCTAGGTATGCAGCATATGCTTGCTATGTATGCGGGTGCAATTATTGTTCCACTTATTGTGGGCGGCGGACTTGGCTTAAATCAAAAAGAGTTAACATATTTAGTCTCAATTGATTTATTAATGTGCGGCGTTGCAACAATTTTACAAGCATTATCAAATCGCTTTTTCGGTATTGGACTTCCAGTTGTACTAGGTTGTACATTTACAGCGGTTGGGCCGATGATTGCAATTGGGAAACAATACGGCGTGTCTTCTATTTATGGAGCAATTATTGCTGCCGGTTTGTTTGTTGTTATTTTTGCGAAATTATTTGGAAAGCTTGTAAAATTATTTCCCCCTGTCGTAACAGGGTCTGTTGTTACCGTAATTGGAGTTACACTTGTTCCAGCAGCGATTAATGATATGGCTGGCGGAGTAGGAAGCAAAGATTTCGGAAGTCTTGAAAACTTAGCGTTAGCATTTGGAGTATTATTATTTATCATCATTATGTATCGTTTCTTTGATGGTTTTATACGTTCTATTTCTATTTTATTAGGTCTTTTGTTCGGTACAATCGTTGCAGCATTTATGGGAAAAGTAAGCTTGCAAGCGGTTGGAGAGGCAGATTGGTTCCATGGTATTCAGCCGTTTTACTTCGGTACACCAACATTTGAATTAACGCCAATTATTACGATGATTCTCGTTGCTTGCGTAGGGATTGTGGAAGCAACAGGTGTATATTTTGCATTATCTGATATTTGCAATAAAAAGATTGGTGAAAAAGAATTAACAAAAGGATATCGTGCAGAAGGATTAGCGATGGTGTTAGGTGGTATTTTCAACGCATTTCCATATACAACATACTCTCAAAACGTAGGACTTGTTCAATTAACTGGAGTTAGAAATCGCGTTATTATTTATACTTGCGGCGGTATGTTAATTGTTCTTGGGTTCATTCCAAAAATCGCAGCTATTACAACAATCATTCCGAAATCAGTACTTGGTGGTGCAATGCTCGCAATGTTCGGTATGGTTATGGCGTATGGCATTAAAATGTTAAGTAGTGTTGATTTTGGTAAACAAGAAAATTTATTAATTGTTGCATGTTCTGTCGGAATCGGACTTGGTGTTACAGTCGTTCCAACTTTATTCTCACAGCTTCCTGAAAACATTCGAATTTTAACAGATAACGGGATTGTACTTGGAAGTGCATCAGCAGTACTTTTAAATATTGTATTTAATATGGTGCCGCAGCGTAAAGTGAAAGAAGAGCCAGTTCCGATGCAAAATGCAGTAAGAGAAGCATAGAAAAGCAAGGTCTCATTAGGAGACCTTGCTTTTCTTTTTAAGTGGCATCATTTTACCGTACGTACCAAGGCGCCAAATGTACTCAAGTGGCCCGTATTGGCAACGTGAAAGCCACCAACGGCTAATAAAAATTTGTAATATGTAGAAGCTAATGCAAAATAGTGGTCCCACCCATAATGGAGCAGGATAATAATTTTTGAACACTAGACCGAATACAAGTAATGTAATAATTGTATGTGAGATGTAATTTGTTAACGCCATTCGTCCAACGTATTGGAATGGACGTAATAATGCTTGCCATTTTTCTTTTTGTAATAAGCGCATCAGCGTGAAAATGTAGAAGATGAATAATGTTTTCCCGCTAAACATTGTAAAGGCCTGCATATAAAATGGTTCATAAGATGGTTTTGATAAGAAGTAACGGACCATGAAGAACCACATTGGTAATGTCAAAATGAACATAATGATTTGCCATTTTTTAAGCTTTGGATCTAACTCTTTCGTGCGGCGGAAAATATCTTTTTTGCCGGCGTATAAACCAAGTAAAAATAGTCCAACTGTTTCTGGGAGCATGAATACATTTAGTCCAATTCCTTCAGAATAAAATGCATGGAAACGATTTTGTATTTGTGACACCCAGTCTTCAAGTGGCATGATCGGTAAGGAAAACCCTAACTCTGCCTTTGGTACTAATGCAACCACTATACTAGCGATTAGCATGAAAAATTGAAAAATACTTAGTAAAACTAATGCCCAAATCAAAATAGTACGAGGTTCTCTCTTATAAAATAACAATAAGAAAAATCCAGCGATTGCATAACTATGTAAGATGTCTCCGTCCCATAAAAGAACGTAATGCAAGAAACCAAATAATAATAAAATGAGCAAGCGGCGAACAAATAAAGTTTTCGGACGATCTGTTTTCGCCTCAGCACGATTCATAAAGATATAAAAACCTAATCCGAATAAAAATGAAAAAATAGTATAAAACTTCGTTTGAATAAACATGTCATAAAATAAGCGAATATAGCTGTCTAATCCATCATAAACGCCGGAAATGTCCCGAGAATCAACACCAGCGATAACTGGCCAGTTAACAAGAAAAATACCGAGTACAGCTATTCCTCTAATAATATCAATTGAGTGTATCCTCTCGCCTTGCGTGAGATTTTGTGTCATTATTTTCCTCCTTGTTAAGTAATTCCCTTTTATTATACAAAATGTAAAGGAGAGGGTATATAGGTTATTTCCAATTTTTAAAACTGTTAAGATGTGTATTATGAGATATAATAAGAGTGCACAGCAAGTTTTAAACTTCTTTAAAACAGGCAGTAAAGCTCCTTTTCCCGAAGGAGCTTTCTTTTTTAGAAAATTGTTGATAATGATTCTCTTTAATGATAAAATGTATTCAAAAGTGATAATCATTATCAAAAAAGGTTGGTGTGTTAATATGGTGTATGCACTTGTTGCAGGAACGATTGCTATATATGTTGGTGTTACAAAGTATGTATTAAATGGAGTAGGAACAACAAAATGAATAATATTACATAAAATCCCTTTCATTTGTAAAAAGAATGAAAGGGATTTTTTATTTTTGATGTGAATATGCTGAAAATTTAGTATGATAATAAAGTGAAACTTTAATCAGCGGGGAGGTCTATCCCTCACTGATTATTAGCCTGCACGAAACGGGTTTTTACTGCCCACAAATAGCGGGATAAAGTATATACATCTTGGATAAAGGGGAACAAGGGGATGACAAACATAGTACAGACAAACGGTATGAAAAAACTTGTTTGTTTTTATGAAGAGTGGCAAAAAAACGGCGATGTAGAGAATAGTTTGAAGTTGTTTGAAGTGATTCAAAAATATAAACAAGAGCAGCTTATGCTAGCTTTTTGTGGTCATTTTTCTGCTGGGAAATCGACAATGATGAATCACCTATATAAAGCGCAATTATTACCGACAAGTCCGATTCCAACGAGTGCTAACGTTGTTAAAATTGAAAGAGGATCTGATCGCGTAGTTGTAACGATTAAGTCTGGAGAACAGTATGAATATGACGGCGCATATTCAGCAGAAGAATTAAAACAAATATGTAAAGACGGTGATGAAGTAATTGGTGTTCATATTTATCGAAATGATGCGCCAATTCCTGATGGGGTTATGTTAGTTGATACGCCCGGAATTGATTCTACGGATGATGCCCACCAATTAGCGACAGAATCAACACTGCATCTAGCAGATGTTATTTTCTATATGATGGATTATAACCATGTCCAATCAGAGGTTAACTTACAATTTGTTAAAGAATTGAAACAACGTAATAAAACGGTTTATCTCGTTGTAAACCAAATAGATAAACATAAAGCAAATGAGTTATCGTTTGAAGAGTATAGAGATAGTGTAAAACAGTCTTTTTCTAACTGGGATATTGAAGTAGATGGGATTTTTTATACATCATTGCGAATGATGAACCATCCATACAATGAAATTCAAAGTTTAGAAGCATTAATCTTTTCTATCATGAAAGAAAAAGAGCAGTATGTAAGAAAGGGAATGGAGCGAGAAACAGAATATTTACTGCAAGAACATTGTTCGTTTATTCTTTCTGAAAATGAAAAATATCTCATGAAATATGAAGAAGAATTAACATCACCATTGTCACTTTCAGAGATAGTTGAAAAAAAGGAAGAGTTAACTGAAAATAAAAATCGCGTGGCTAGTAAAGAATCTGATGTGAGAAATGAATTTATAAAAGGTTTACAAGCCATATTAGATAACGCGTATTTAATGCCATTTGAAATGAGAGAATTGGCAAATAAATATTTAGAAACGAAATTAACGAAGTTTAAAGTTGGTTTGTTATTTGCGAAAGGCAAGACGGAGCAAGAAAAACAGAGACGTGTAGATGCTTTTTATTCTGCTCTTCAAAAGACTGTTGAAACGCAACTTGATTTTCATGTGAAAGAATTTATTGTAGCCTTCTTAAAAGAAGAAGGGTTATTTACAGAAGAAATAGGGAAAGACATATATGCGTTAGAGATTGCTTTCGGACCGGAAGTGTTGGCTGAAACAATTAAACAAGGGGCTGGATTTACCGGTGATTACTTACTTCTTTATACTGCTGACGTTGCAAATGAGTTAAAGAAAAGATACTTTATGAAATCTCAGCAAATCTTTGGGAAAAGTACGGGTATATTGCAGAAGAAAGTGAAGATAGAGATTGCTCGTATTGAAGAAGAGATTGAAAAATACACGATGTTACAAACAGCCAAAGAAACAAAACTACAATACATTAAGACATATGAGGAATATGAGAGCTATTTAGGAAATATTTGGAATGAACATGTTTCTATACCAGATGGATTGCAAATAGACGAAATATTACAAAGTAAAAAACAAGTTGTTAGTGAGAAGTTTACACTACAAGAGCAAGAAATTGTAAATGATAACGTAGCGGCTAGTGAAGAAGAGATTAAAGGAACGAAAGTTTTAAATATTCAGCGTATATTAGAAAAAGTGAAGAAAGCTGAAACGATATTAGATCCATTGCCTACACTGAAACATTTACAGCAAGAAGTAGTTGGA
Source organism: Bacillus sp. NPDC060175 (assembly GCF_042728695.1). NCBI lineage: Bacteria > Bacillati > Bacillota > Bacilli > Caryophanales > Bacillaceae > Bacillus > Bacillus sp. NPDC060175. The sequence continues at coordinate 28,219 of NZ_JBHWYR010000011.1, read as the reverse complement.
AAAAGACAGCGTGTAGAAACGAAGCAATTTACAGTAGCGTTATTTGGAGCTTTTAGTGCTGGAAAATCATCATTTGCTAACGCATTGCTCGGTGAAAAGGTACTTCCTGTATCGCCAAACCCAACGACAGCAACAATAAATCAAATTTTGCCAGTTACAGAAGAGAAACCACATGGAACGGTAATTGTCCAGTTTAAGTCAGAGCAAGCGCTGTTAGAAGATATGAAAGCTGTTTATAAAATGTTTCACTATGAAATTGCCACATTGGAAGAAGCGTTAACGCAAATTGATAAAATTATGAAATATCCTTCACCAAGCGGGAAGCAAAAAACAACATTTAGCTTTTTACGAGCGGTACAAAAAGGATATGAGGCAGTTGCTGATCATTTAGGGGAACAAGTACAAGTTACGTTAGAGGAGTTCTCTGATTATGTAGCTAATGAAGAAAAATCATGCTTTGTTGAGTATATGGAGCTTTATTATGATTGTGCTTTAACAAGGCAAGGAGTAGCTCTTGTAGATACACCAGGGGCGGATTCTATTAACGCGCGCCATACGGATGTTGCATTCCAGTATATTAAAAACGCAGATGCTATTTTATTCGTAACATACTATAATCATGTTTTCTCTCGTGCAGATCGTGAATTTTTAATTCAGCTCGGTCGTGTAAAGGATACATTTGCACTTGATAAAATGTTCTTCTTAATAAATGCTGCCGATTTAGCACAATCCGAAGAAGAACTTGAAATGGTAAAAGGCTATATTGCGGATCAACTCTTGCAATACGGTATTAGAAATCCACGTTTATTTGCAATTTCAAGTTTATGTGCGCTTGAAGAAAAGCAAGGGAAAAGTATTGATAAAGAAAAATATGGTATTTTACAAAACTCTGGGATTGCTAAGTTTGAAGAATCATTTACGTCCTTTATGATGAGGGATTTAATGCTTGTATCTGTGCATGCTTTATATGGTGCATTGCAAGGAGCGAATCAGCTTCTTGTAAATATGATAAATGGCGCGAAGCAGGGAAATGATGAGAAAGAGAAGCAAACAAAAAAATATGAAGCAGAGCGTGATCAGCTACTTCATATTATTTCATCATATAGTGTACTTGCTGAAGAGCAAGCAATGCAAAATGAAGTGAAAGAATTGCTTTACTATGTACACCAACGTCTATTTTTACGCTATAACGATGTGTTTACTGAATTTATTAATCCGGCTTCGTTACGAACAGATGGAAATGTGAAAATGCAGTTGCAACAATGTGTAATGGAATTAGTTTCATTTATTCAACATGATTTATTACAAGAAATGCGTGCGACATCATTACGTCTTGAAAAATGGATAGATGAAGCGATGAAGTGTGCAAAGAATGAAATTGTTGTGAATTGTAAAGTGGAAAATGAATCGATTTCTCTGGGTGGAACAGTGGATTATGAATATAAAGTTATTACACATAAAGAGCCGTTTCCTTCAATAGAAATAAAAGATTTTAAAAAGGCACTAGCACATTTTAAAAATGAGAAAAGCTTTTTTGAAAAAAATGATAAAGCTTTTATGCAAGAAGACGCTAAAGGAGTGTTAGAACCTTTCGTATCAAACTATGTAGTTGATGAAGAAGATTTATTCGTTCATCATTATAAGCAAGAGTGGGATGCAAAATGGAAGCTACTCCAAAAAGTGATGCAGCAAGATGTTGAGAATTATTATGAAAGTATATTATTCGCTTTAGCTGAAACAATTGATGTATCACTATACGAACAAAGTAAAGAAGAGCTACAAAAGCAGTTAGTAGAAATTGAAAAAGAAATTTATATTAAATAGCTGTTATGAAAAAAAGATTCGTTCAATTTTCTTTTGTAGTACAGTATCTAAAGATTTTACAAACCCTGCAAACTCATCAGTAGAAATCATATGGGTAAGAACTAAGCGTCTGCCGTCTGGTGTTTCACCGCATAAGACGAATGAAGAAAACTCATACGTTTTGTTTTCTACTACTAATTTTGGATAGGAATATGTGTCGCTCTTCTTTTTCTTTCCATCAATAGAGATGACGTTGCATTTTTTCTCATTGTTGTCCATGGTGAATCCCTCCTTTCTATTATCTATGGTAGACAAGGGGGGTTTAGAACAATAGAGAAGGAGGAATTTTTATGGATGTTGTATTAGATCGTGTTTCCAAAGATAATGTGCCAAAGTCTTTACTCTTGCTTGCTGATCCAAGCGAGCGACAAATTGCTACATATATACAGAGAGGAATGATATATGTAGCCAAAGTAGAGGGGAAAGTGGTTGGTGTATATGTGCTTTTGGAAACAAGACCAAAGACAATGGAAATTATGAATATTGCGGTTGTAGAACATATGCAAGGAAAAGGTATTGGTAAGGGGTTATTGTTGCATGCAATAGAAAAAGCTAAAGAATATAATATGTACAAGCTTGAAGTTGGTACAGGTAATTCTAGTATTTCACAAATTGCGTTATATCAAAAATGTGGATTTCGTATTTTTTCTATTGATTTTGATTACTTTTCAAAGCATTATGAAGAAGAGATTATTGAAAATGGAATTGTATGTCGTGATATGATTCGGCTTGCAATGAAATTAAACAAATAAGTATAAATTATTTAGGGGGAAGAGAAGATGGAAGTACATAAAGCAATTACAGCACATTCTCGTAAACAAAATGAGATTGTAAAAATATTTTTACAATTAGATGCGCAACGCGAAGCAGCGATTGAGGCTGCGATCGCACTTGCATCAAATGGAAAACATTTCTCAGTTGATGCAATTAATATGGTAACAAAGCAAATTAATGACCTTGCAAAACGCGGCGTTGCGCCGCAGCGTAAACTTGTTACAACAGATATGGTTATGGAGTATGTAGGTCGCGTGAACGAGAAAGAAGGGCGTTAAGGATGATTGTTACAGTCGAATGGTTGCGTGAGCATTTAGAAGATGAACATGTCCGTATAGTCGATTGTCGTTTTGATTTAGCGAATCCAAATTGGGGTAAAGAGAAGTATGAGGAAGAACATATTCCTCATGCGTTATATTTTGATTTAAATTTAGATTTATCAAGTTCTGTAATAGAGCATGGTGGTCGCCATCCATTACCAAATATAGAGCAGTTTGCAGACAAGCTTTCACAAGCCGGGATTGATGAACATACGACAGTGATTGCGTATGACAGTCAAGCTGGTGCAAATGCTTCTCGTTTATGGTGGTTAATAAACTATGTAGGACATGAGAAAGTATATATACTAGATGGTGGCTTTCCTGCTTGGAAAGAGAATGGATTACATACAACAACGGAAATTCCTGTTGTTGCACGAAAAACATTCAAAGCAAACATACAAGATAATATGCTTGTAACGATGGAAACGGTCAAAGCGAATATTCATGCAGGTGCAGATATTACGTTAATTGATTCTAGAGAGCCAAAACGTTATGCTGGTGAAGAAGAGCTTGTTGATCCGAAGGCAGGACATATTCCGACAGCAGTAAACTGTTTTTGGAAGGATGGAATTCTAGAATCAGGACAATTTAAAAATGAAGCCCAGCAACAAGAACGTTTCAAAACTCTTTCGAAAGATAAGGAAACAATTGTATATTGTGGCTCTGGTGTTACAGCATGTCCAAATATAGTTGCATTAAAATTAGCTGGTTTTCAAAATATTAAATTGTATGCAGGTAGCTGGAGTGATTGGATTTCTTATCCAGAAAATCAAATTGCAAAAGAAGAAGATTAATCACTTGCATGCAAAAATAATTTGTATTAAAATAAGGTCACAAGCAAGAGATTGCTTCAAAAATATTATATTTTACACATTGGAAACAATGTGATAATATAACGACAAGTAAATAATACATCCTGCGGTGTGCGTAACTTATTTATGTCTAAAACCGATGTTAGTTTTACGGAAGCTCAATATTTAGTGACCATTATCAAGCCTTCCTTGTGGAGGAAGATATACGGTAACTGTGAGGGCATCCACCTGCGAGTAGCGGGTTTTTGGACATTTACGAGGGACGGCACTTGCGGGGGTCTTATTTCAACTAACATTATATAAAATTCCTACGGTGTACGTAGCTTGTGTATGTCTTAAACCAATAAGTATAATATGGAAGTTCAATATTTGAATGTAGATAGCAGGCCATCTTTTTAAGAAGGAAGTTACAAACATTTGTGAGAACATCCACCTGTGAGAGCAGGTTTATGGACATCTATAGATAACGGCATATGTGGGACTATATAAAAAACCTTACGTTTTATACGTAAGGTTTTTTTGTTGAATAAATATGCTCATGTTATCTCGATTTACCTGTAAAGTTCCCATAATAAATATAGCACTTGCGGTCTTCATCAATTTCTCTTGAATCTAGGGTGAATTCCAAATGTATTCCATCCCGTTGAATATATATAATATCTGAATGGAGAGAGGGTAAGGTTTCCTCGTAATTCCACACATCTTTACTTTCTGTCATAATTGAACTTGTAAGGAAAAGTTTCCATACAAAGTGTTGACATCTATTTTAAATAAGAGTAACATTTTCTATGTAATTAAAATAAGTCTCTGTTAGGTGAGGCTCCTGTATAGAGAAATGCTACTGCCCAAAAATGTCGAGAGACGCCAATGGGTCAACAGGAATGATCGAATTAAGGTTTTTCTTAACGTAGCTGGTAATGAACCTATGCTATACAGTGCTAAAACTCGGCGAGGGAGAGGTCCGTAGATTTCTAATTATATTAGGAATCGCTTATTTGTGTATGCAATGACCTTTGCTCTCTTATGAGTAAGGGTCTTTTTTGTTACAAAGCTATGAGTAATTTCATAGTATAGATTATAACTAAAAAATAAACGAGGAGGTGAGGAGCATGTCAAATTCTGACTCGGTTCCGTTACCCATATGCTTCAAATCAAAAATATATGATGTAGGCAGGAAACGACTTGTTCCTCCCTCTATATTTATCATGATGTAGCGGTCATTCGAGTATTTGAGCGCTAGACATTTTCACGGTAAAGTGGATAAATCGAGAAACAAAGCGTTTCTTCCTATGTTATAAAGGAGGAGACGATAATATGTTATATGCAAACAAAACTGTGGGTAACACGTCATATAAACTAAGTAAAAAATCAATAAAAGAACAAATAATGCTCCAAAAAAATAAAGATTTATTAATTGAAATTGCAACGAGAGATGTAAAATCTGTATTTGCGTATTTTAAAACAACAAGAGACGGACTATCTGTGAAAGAAGCACAAAAACGTATTCAAGTATACGGCCGAAATGAATTAATTTCAAAAAGAGCGCTTCTTGCAGAAGTGATGATAAAGCTAAGTGGAATGATTCCAGGTCTTTCTAAACAAAATGTACGTGATGAATTACAATGTGAAACAGTTACTGTTTCTAGAGTAGAAGCCTCTAGCGTAACAGGGTTAAACAGTGAATTAAAAATGATGAAATTGCCAGTACAAGAGCTTGTACCTGGAGATATGATCTTTCTTGCAGAAGGTGAGATAGTACCGGCAGATGTACGTATTATTTATGCAAATGATTTATTAGTAAATGAATCTGTGCTGACAGGAAACGATGCGAGTATTGAGAAATTTGAAAGTTGCTATCATATTGAACGTAAACGATTTATTCCATTAAAACGAATGAAAGACTATAATCCACTGGAGCTTGAAAATGTTTGTTTCAAAGGTACGTATATTGTTGGTGGCAATGCAAAGGCTGTCGTTGTTTCGACAGGTAAAAATACGTATTCAGGAATACTTCATACTTGTTGTGGTAGAACGTCTTAATGTGTTAATGATGCTAAATATACAAAAACAATGTATAATAGACAAAGTTGAACAAAAACGTAGAATGGTAATCTATTTATGTAACCTTACGTGATAACGTGAGGTTATTATTTTTTGTTAGTAGGAGAGGAATTATGAAAAAAGTATTATTAGTTGATGGTATGGCACTATTATTTCGTGCTTTTTACGCAACAAGTGTATATGGACAATTTATGAAACGACAAGATGGTACCCCGACGAATGGGATTCATGGTTATATGAAGCATTTATTAACAGCAACACAAGCAATTAAACCAACGCACATTGTAACGTGCTGGGATATGGGAAGTACGACATTTAGAACGGAATCGTTCTCGAATTATAAAGCGAATCGTGCAGCACCGCCAGAGGAATTAATTCCGCAATTTGATTTAGTGCAAGAAATGACTGCGAAACTATCTATGCCTGTCATCGGTATGAAAGGTTACGAAGCGGATGATTGTATCGGTACGCTTGCAAAACAATATTGCAATGAAGCGGAAGTTTATATTTTGACAGGTGATACAGATTTACTTCAACTTGTTGATACGAATGTTACAGTTATGCTTCTTCGTAAAGGAATTGGAAATTACGAGTATTACACACCGGAAAAAATCATGGAAGAGAAAGGTGTAGAACCTTGGCAAATCGTGCATGCGAAAGCTTTCATGGGAGATACAAGTGATAATTATCCAGGTGTAAAAGGTATTGGTGAAAAAACAGCGTATAAGCTTATTCAAGAATACGGCACAGTATCGGCAGTACTAGAAAATATAGCATCATTAACGAAAGCGCAGCGCACAAAAATTGAAAGTGATCTAGAGAATTTAAATATCTCTTTACAATTAGCGCAAATTCATTGTGAAGTTCCAATTACATGCTCGTTAGAAGAAGGGTTACACACAATGGATGAAGAAAAACTACGATTCGTTTGTAACGAAATGAATTGGGGAAGACCTGAAATATTAATAAACATGTTATAAATACTAGAAAGACCGATTTAGAATGAATCGGTCTTTCTTTTTTTGTTCACAAAGTTGTCAGAAAATAAACGGAATTTTCATGTGAAGTTCAAATGGAATTCACAACAATCAATTATTATAAGTCTACACAGATAATTACTTATCTTTTAAATAAACCATCCTTTGATAAGTTATTTGTAATCGTTAAGGAGGAAACTAACAATGAGAAAAAAAGTGAGAAAATCTTTCAAACAATTATTAATAGAAAATAAACAATCACTATTAAGTAATAAAGAAAATATGAAAGAAATTGAAGAACGGATTGAGAAACGGCATGTGTCGTATAGTGGATCTAGTAATTGAATGAAGAGTGAGTTATAACACCCCTCCAAGTTGTGAGGGGTGTTATATTGTAATTGAAAGAGTAGGGTTTAAAAAAGGAGGCTGTTGCTATATGAATGTAGTGGAGAGGCTTGGAGCAAACGATATACCATGTCTTGTTGGCCTATCTGAAGTAATAGGCTGGGATTATAGTTTAGAAGAAATTGAAATAATATTAAATTCAGGTATTATATATGGCGTGCGGAATGAAAAAGGAGAAGTTATTGCTAGCGCGGCAAGTATATTATATGGGGAGACATTAGCATCTATTGGTATGGTTATTGTTCATCCTAAGTATAAAGGGAGAGGAATTGGCAAAATGATAACGGAGGCGTGTATAGGAAGTGTTTCAGAAAAGACACCTATTATGCTTATTGCTACGGAAGAAGGAAAGTATTTATATGAGAAATTAGGATTTCAAGTTGTGAGTCATGTTTCTAAATACATATGTATTGAGTATAATTCAGCCTGTAAGGGTGGAGAGGACAAAGAGTATATTTTCAATTATGAAGAAAAGGATTTAATTGAGATTATAAAAATAGATAAAGCCGCATTTGGAGCAAATAGAAGTGGTTTTTTGAAGAACAGAATTGAGCAAAGTCAGCAAAGTATAGTTTTAAAAAATAAAGAGAACCGTGTAATCGGCTATGGAATGCGTATACAAACGCCAGAAAATAAAATAATAGGACCAATCGTTGCTGAAAATGACACAATGGCAATGGAAATTGTTCATTCTTTAGCAAAAGGGCATAATGGAAAATTAAGAATTGATGTACCAGAAGGAAAGAAAGATTTCATGAAAGAATTAGAGATTACTGGTTTTCAAAAGGTTAATAAACCGCCAATAATGATGAAAAATAGTGATCAATTATTAAAAAGGAATAATGGGCTCTATAGTATTGCGGCGCAAATTTTTGGATAAAAAAGAATCCTTTCGTGAAAAGGATTCTTTTTTATAGTTAATTTAATCACGATATTGGTCATGGGTTGGTTGAAAGAGGTCTTCCTCGATATCTCTCACTATAGAAAAATGATCAACATTATAATGACCGTGTAGAGTTTTATTATGATGCTCGATAATTTGCTCTGCCGCCAACACGTTAGAATCAGTTGTTGAATGGCCATTTTTAATTAATGTAACATCGAATCCTTGTACAGTTGCTGTTCTAACAGCTGTGTCAATGCAATGTTCTGTTTTACATCCACCTATAACGAGATGATTAATCTTCTCTTCTTTTAAAAGTTCAAGTAAAGAAGTGCCATAGAATGAATTTGTTGCTGCTTTATTAATAAGGATTGCAGACTGAGGTACTTTAATTTGATTATGTACTTCAAAGCCCACGCCGCTACCAGAGGCAACATCGATATCTCTTACGAAAATAATAAGGGCATTTGAATCTATTGCTTTCTGTACAGCTGTATTTAGTGTAGCTAATAGCTCAGTTTTACGAAAAACTTCATTTTCTTGTTCATTTCCATCAATTAATTCTTGCTGAGCATCGATAATTAATAGTGCTTGTTTCATCGTGTCTCCCCTTTAATATAAAATAAGTGCCACTGTACATATTCCTTCATATTGTAAGGAAATCCTCCATTGTTAATGAAGTAGACGATTACTTTACAAAGTTGTCAAAGAAATTTCATTCTCATAGGGTGTAAAAACATGTATGATAAGAAGTGGAGAATTTTTGAGTAGGTGGGAAGATCATGCAAACAGTAGAAGATTATCTTTCATTCTTACATACGAAAGGATTTAAATTATCAGAGGAAGCACAAGGGTTTATTATGTTCGGACAAGGATATACTGGTGCATCTGATGGAATTGTGAACGCAGCAATAGAAGCGACAATTAAACATCAATTACAGTTTGATGGCAGTTATTTTGTTGCGTTATTAGAACGATTGAAAGAAGAAGAAATTACAGATAAAAAAAGCGCTAAGGCTTTTATGCGGAAGTTACAAGCGTAACTTCACGCAGCCTGCGCTTCTTTTTTTGTTTTGGAAGGTAGTTCAACAAAAACCATACCTAGGAAAATACATAAACATCCGATAATAGCAGAAATAGAAAGTTGTTCGTTTGCAACGAGAACGCCTGTTAATGCAGCGAAAACGGGCTCCATTGCGAAAATAATTGCTACTCTCGTTGGCGAAGTATGTTTTTGTGCCGATGTTTGAATGAAAAAAGCAATGGATGTCGCAAACAGGGAAGTTAGAAAGAGAGCGAATAAAAAGGAATGATTCGTCCATAGTGATACTGAAAATATTTTTTCCCAATCTTCAAACAAAAAAGCGCAAATAGAAGAAAATATACCAACAGCTAATACTTGAGATGTGCTTAATAATAAAGGAGAGATTCTTTTAGAAAAGAAGCCGTTAACAAGAATATGGGCAGCGAAAGCGACTGCGCAACCGAGAACGAGTATATCTCCAATGTTTAATTGGAAAGAATCGCCAGCAGTTAATAAATACAAACCTGCTGTCGCTACAGCAATACCAAGTACGATGAAAATTGTAGCTCGCTGTTTTAAAAAGATAAAAGACAGGATTGGAACCATAACGATACTAAGTCCAGTTAAGAAACCAGCTTTTGAAGAGGTTGTATAAAGTAAGCCGAATGTTTGTAATAAATAGCCAACACACAAAAAGAATCCAACAATCAATCCAGCAAGACTACTCTGTTTTATATCTTGTTTTGAAGTTTTTTGTAAGAAAATCATTTGAACGAATAATAAAATAATTCCAGCGAATAAAAAGCGAATAGCATTAAAAGTAAATGGTCCAACAAAAGACATAGCATTTTGAACGACAACAAACGTAGCTCCCCAAATAAAAGAGACGAATAATAATGCGAGAGGAGCAATCAACCCTTTTTTCACACTCATACCCCCGTTAATTTTGTGAAATAGCTTTTCTAGCTAATTCATCAGCGACTTTATTTTGACTACTTGGAATCCACTTAATAAAAAAGAGATCGAAATTTTTTATGTACTGCAGTGCTTCTTCTAGAAGCGGTGCAAACATTTTATTTTTTGCGTATTCTTTTTCAACAGCCCGCTCAACAAGTTGGGAATCTGTACGAAAAGATACAATGCTATAATTATGCGCTGCGCAATACTTTAATGCTGCAAGTAAAGCGTGGTATTCTGCTTCATGGTTTGACATTGTCCCAAGTGGTAATGACAATTGTACAGGTGGCTGTACCCCTTTAATAAAAACTCCGGCACCAGAAGGTCCAGGATTTCCTTTTGATGCACCATCGATATATACTTCAATCAAAATGAGAAACCTCCAGTTATAAGGTTATCCCCTACTTGAAAATGGTTTTAGAAGTAGGGGATAGAGTACTTATCCCGCGTTAACGCCCGATTGGTGTGGCTAATAATCAGTGGGGATGAACAACCCCACTGATTAAAGTTTCACTTTATCCAATTGTAATGCTATAACGACATGTAAATGTTTCATTCGCTTGTAACGATTGAATTCCTTTTTTTTCTTTAAAATCTTTTGCTTGCTTTACTTCATCAGCAATTCCGTACCAAGGTTCAATACATAAGAAAGGTGCGTTATCTCCTGGTGTCCATACGCCGACAAAAGGGAATCCATCAAATGCTACTTTTACAAATTTATTATGTTTATGTGAGCGAATAGAAATTTCATTCGTATTCATATGTTCAAAAATAAGCGCGTCATTTTTGAACAAATCATATGTAAGTGGCAATTCTTTCGTATTTTCAGCGATTAGTTGCTTTTCATTTGAAAGAAAAGGACCTTCTAATATGCTAGTTTCTAAACGTTCAGATCCGTTAAATGATAGATGATAATCAGTAAATGATTCACCTTCTAATAAAGGACAGTTGAATCCAGGATGTGCTCCGATTGAAAAGAACATCTCTTTTGAAGACGGGTTGTTTACTTCATATGTAACATGTATATTTTGTTCGTCTACTTCATAAGAAACGAGTAATTCAAATTCATATGGATATTTTTGTAACGTCTCTTCATTACTAGTAACGACATAAGTGATTTTTGTTTCACTTTGTTCTTTAACAGAGAACGAAAGGTCACGGGCAAAACCATGCTGTGTTAATGAATAAGGTTTACCTTCTACGTAGTATGTATTTTCTACTAATCGACCGACGATTGGAAACAAGATCGGTGCACGACGTCCCCAATAAGTAGAATCACCTTGCCATAAATATTCTGTGTTATCTTCTTTTAAGCGAACGCTTTGTAATTCTGCACCTTTGTCAGAGATGGAAACGATCACTTTTTCATTTTGAATTGTTGCTGTCATGAAGTGAAACCTCCTAAATCTTTCATATGTTTTATCCAGTATTAACTGTCCGTAAAAACCCGATTGGTGCGGGCTAATAATCAGTGGGGGATGGAGAAAACTCCCGCTGATTAAAGTTTCACTTTATTATACGTTGTCTAAAAGAAAAAAGGTAGTAAATGATAGGAATCTATTGACGAAAGAGCACCTATTGCGTAAAATATAATCTTGTTGCTTAAAAACGAATAACGTGGTTCGAAACCATCCCACGTAAAAAAACTAAGGAGATTTTGTCATGAATATAAGAACATTAGTCGGTAATGGTATTTTAGCGGCATTATATATTGCTGTTTCTATGCTTATTCAGCCATTTGGCTTTACGAGTGTACAGTTTCGTATTTCAGAGATGTTTAATCATCTCGTTGTATTCAATAAGAAAGCAATTTACGGGATTGTATTAGGTGTATTTTTAACGAATCTCTTTTTCTCACCTATGATCGCTTATGATTTAGTATTTGGAGTAGGGCAATCAATTCTTGCACTACTTGCAACTATTATTTCTATGCGCTTCATTAAAGGTGTTTGGGCTCGTATGATTTTTAATACAGTTATTTTTACAATTACAATGTTTATGATAGCAATTGAACTTCATCTTGCATTTGATCTGCCATTTTTATTGACATGGCTAACTTGTGCAGTTGGTGAATTTGTTGTAATGGCAATTGGTATGCCTGTAATGTACTGGATTAATAAGCGAGTGCAATTTGAAAGATTTATGTAATAGATGAAAGAGCCGTCCTTGTTTAGGATGGCTCTTTTTGTATGTGATTATATTGAATATAATGCTGTGACTCTTGATAAAATATAATAAAATAAATATAAAAAGTCTTATAAAAGGGGAATCTAGTATGAAATATAAGATACATTGGTTGTATAAAACGAAGCGTGGTTTACAAACTGAATTAACAACAAATTATATGAACATAGAAGAAGTGCTTCAATTTGCGGAGGATTTTGAGAAAACAGGTAGGGTGAAAGAACTTTTATTTTACGATGAAATGGATGCAGAATGGTCATTAAAAGAAATGAAAAAACTGAGTAAGCAAGTGGAGGAAGATCTTCAAGAAATTCAAGTTTATTTTGATGGTGGCTATGATGTGCAGACGAAAGAAGCTGGGGTTGGCATATGTGTATACTACAAAAAAGGAAATACAAATTATCGAATTCGTCGCAATGCATACATAGAAGGCATATATGATAATAACGAAGCGGAGTATGCCGCATTATTATACGGGATGAATACACTCGAGGAATTAGGAATTAAGTATGAAGCAGTTACACTTCGTGGAGATTCTCAAGTTGTACTGCAACAACTAGCTGGTGAATGGCCTTGCTATGATGAGCATTTAAATCATTACTTAGATCAAATTGAACAAAAAGCGAAGCAAATGAAATTAAAGCTTGTTTGTGAACCGATATCTAGAAAACAAAATAAAGAGGCCCATCAATTAGCAGCGCAAGCATTAGAAGGGACGACAATTGATAGTCATAAAGAAATAACCGAATAGAGAGGTGCACACGTGAAGAAGAAGCAACTCATTACAGAGGTAAATGACTTATTAGAAACGTATTGCGGAGGGTGTTTCCTGCAGGAACATAATCGGAAAAATCATAGTAAATACTATGCCCATTCTTTTTGTATACGGCAATGTACGGTTGGAGAGAAGTTAAAAAAGTATGGGGAGCAATTGTCATAAAAAAACATCCAGAGAATTTTCTCTGGATGTTTTTTAGTGCTTCGCTTCGTGTAATTGATGCTCGCATTTACTTAATTTTTTTTCTTCATTCATTAGAAATGGCTCATCTAAATCCGTTGCAACGGATTTCATGATTTCAAGCTGAGAACGAGCCGATTCTACTGCAGTAGTGGCATGCTCTAATGTGTCTGGATCCATTGAGATTGTTGCAGAACCTACCATTTTTTGTGCAGTTTCTACACGGAATTTTACTTCTTCAAAATCATTTACATGTGACCCCATTGTTATTGCCTCCTTTGTATTTTGCGCATTTCACATAGTTTTTGCTCTGTAAAACGGAAATATACAAAGGAATAACAAAGGAGGTTACCAAGTAAGGTAACCTCCTGTCATATGTGGGATTAAAGTTTTGCTACGTTAGCAGCTTGAGGTCCACGGTTTCCTTCAGTAATGTCGAAAGATACTTCTTGACCTTCCTCTAAAGCTTTGTAGCCGTCGCTTTGAATAGCAGAGAAATGTACGAATACATCTTCAGAGCCTTCCATTTCGATAAATCCAAAACCTTTTTCATTGTTAAACCATTTTACTTTTCCTTGCATGTCACAATTCCTCCTAAAAACGATTCCTTTTTTCATTTAGTGAAATTCATTAAAAAATAATATAAATAAAAAATGCTATATTCTCGAATATTCTGCTAAATGATTAATTTAAATATACATGAATTGGTAGAATTTAGTCAAGTAAGCGTTTTGAAAATTTCGTATTTTAAATTAATTTTTTTCTCGAATTTTTAAAAAGGTATAGGACAAGCCGAGTATGTAATATTCTTAAGTGAATGCTGTACATAATGAGGTGAAAGAATGGATGAGTCTTATTTATTAGATAATGAAGGAATGAAAAATAGAGTCGACATACCGAATTGGGTTGCAAAAGAATTTCATGATTTTTCGAGTGTTGTGTTAGAACCAACCTTCCCGTGTTATTTCGGTTTAACAGCATTGAAGAAGAATGAACTTCGTTATTCATTTCTCTCTCATAATGATTGGGGTCATTTGCCCAATACAATGTTAACTTTTTTGGAGCTAATGAAAGAGCGGCCGATTGTAAGAAGGGGCTTTTTTCTTTTTGTGGAACCAGAATGTGAAGAAAAATCATTGGAATATTACCGTGATTACTTTTGGAAAGTACTACAGTATTTACATGAAAATGATAACCAAACATGGCCGAAGCAAATTCCAGCAGATCCTGACCATCATTTATGGGAATTTTCATTTGGTGGTGAACCAATATTTGCATTTGGGAATGCGCCAGCTTATAAACAGCGAAAGACTAGGCATTTAGGAAATTCTCTCGTTATTGGATTCCAGCCACGAACTATTTTCGATGGACTAGAAGGAGATCGTCCTAAAGGGTCGTATTCAAGACAAATGGTTCGTGAACGAGTTGAAAAGTGGGACCAGTTGCCGACGCACCCTAACATTAGTCACTACGGCGATCCTAATCATCGTGAATGGAAACAATATTTCATAGGAGATGATATTGAGCCGATTAAAGGTAAATGTCCTTTTCATCATAAAGTAGAGAAATAAGAGCCATCAACTGGATGGCTCTTTTGCATATTTTGGATAAAAAAAGGGTATTGTATTAGTGAATAATTTTTATGAAAGCTAGTCTATTTTCTATATTTGCATCATTACTTAATAGTAAAAGAAGTAGAAAGGATAGAGCGATGTTTGGAGCAATTATACAACAAATAGTATTAGGTATTTCATTAGCTGCACCTGTAGGTCCGATTAATATTGAAATGTTAAAACGAGGGATTGAACGTGGATTTTGGCATGCGTGGATTGTTGGAATCGGAGGAATGACTGCTGATATTTTGTTTATGCTGCTTATTTATTTTGGTTTATCTTCTGTGTTTATGTATACATATGTACAAGCTTTTATGTATTGCGCTGGTTTTTTCTTGTTGTTTTATTTAGGGTTTCAAAGTGTAAAACAAGGAATTTCTCACTCTAATATGGAATACAAACAAGAAGAGATAGGTGGACTTAAACAATCGTTTATGGCAGGATTTCTAATTGCGATATCCAATCCATTAAATCTCGTTTTTTGGTTTGGTATATATGGAAGTACACTTAGCTCGTTGCTTACAAAGGTAACGAAACAAGAAGCTTTTTTGTACAGTCTTTGCATTATTGTTGGTATTATTTTGTGGAATTTAAATATTGCTTTTTCTGTACATTTTGGAAGAACTTTATTAAAGAAAAAAGCACTTGGCTATATTACAGCCGGAGCAGGTATTATTTTAGTAGGATATTCTATCCATTTTGCATACAAAGCTTTACAGTTGTTCATATAAGATTGAAGGGGAGATTTTTATGTATCGAACCACTATTGACGGAAAAGAAATTATCATCACTTTAGCACCAAAAATCCGAAAAGAAATTACTGATAGGAATCCACTATATGAAGCGGTATTTAAAAATGCAGCAAGGTTACTGGAAACGAAACAACCAACGTTTGCGGTAAATCATGAAGTATTTGGGCTCATTATTGGAGAAGTACAAAGGGGTGAAGTAACAGTGTTTGCAGTAGAACACATTATCCCGAAGCAAAATATATTTGGTCCGAACACTTTTTTCTCGACAATAGAACGGCAGGCAAATTTGTAAAGTGAATAGAATAAGAATAAAATAGAAAAGAAATGGTCGTAACGATATGTTGCGGCTGTTTTTGGGGAGAAGGGGGAAGAAAGATGAAGAGAGTGGGGAAAGAGTTCTTTTTACAACATGATATTGTTATTATGTATAGTGTTCTATTAATTTTTATTATTATTTTAAAAATGCAATTTTTCACATGGATTGGTATGTTAGCGTGTATGTTTGGGATTGTTTTTTATACGTTTAACGAATATATGACGCACCGTTTTTTATTCCATTTAAAGCCGCCTAAAAACGCATTTTTATTAAAAATGTTAAGAAGATTACATTATGATCATCACGTATATCCAGATGATTTAAAACTTTTATTTTTGCCTGTATGGTTTAGTATACCTAGCTTTACTATATATTTACTTATATCATATGGTATTACAAAAAGCGTTACTGTTACACTTTCATTCGGAATCGGAATGATTATCATGCTCCTCGTTTATGAATGGAAACATTATATTGCACATAAACCGATTCGTCCCTTCACTAAGTTTGGAAGATGGCTAAAAAAACAGCACATATTACATCATTATAAAAGTGAAAAGTTTTGGTTCGGAGTTTCAAATCCAGTATTCGATTTTATATTTGGAACGCTTAAAGATGGAAAAGACGTTGAATTAAGTGAAACAGCTCGTAATTTAGAAAAAGAGACAAAGACAGAAGTAGTGCGATAAGCGCTACTTTTTTTATCCCGCTATTTGCGAGCAGTAAGACCCCCACTTCAAAATTCGGCGAATACGAGGAAGTTAGGTGGGAGTCGGGCTGCCCGTAAAACCCCCACTGATTAAAGTTTCACCTTATTCTGTTTTAACGGGAATAAAAGTTTAATCGAATCAATCAAATTTTATGTTGAAAAAGTATATTGAAAATTTAGGAGAAAATGACGAAAAATGTCTATCGAAAAATCTTTGCAGGAATGTACGGATTGTCTAAAATGAAAATAAGTTTCTGAATATTTATAAAATTTAGTCTTTAGGTATGCAAGGTTGAATTGTATTTTAAGTTAAGAGAGGGGACCAGAGAATGAAACGAGATGATACGTCAGCACGTAAGTTACAAAATGAGGTGAATTATACAGAAGTTGTTCAGTCTGAAGAGTTTCAATTGTTATTAAATACGAAAAAGAAGTTTATCATTCCGATGAGTATTTTCTTTTTTAGTTTTTTTATTACATTACCTATTTTAACATCGTATTCAAAGGTGCTTAATACACCGGTATTTGGTGATGTTACATGGGCGTGGGTATTTGCTTTTGCGCAATTTATAATGACATGGGCATTATGTATGATTTATAGCAAAAAAGCAGAATCCTTTGATGAAATCTCGCAAAAAATTCTGCAAGATATGCAACAAGGGAGGGGCTGACTTTGAATACAACCGCTTTTGCGCTATTTTTAATTATCGTCCTTGGTACACTTGTTATAACTTATTTCGCATCGAAAAAAACGAAAAATGCGAGTGAATTTTATACGGCTGGAGGGGGATTAACTGGTTGGCAAAATGGTCTGGCTATTGCCGGGGATTACATGTCTGCTGCGTCATTTCTTGGTATAGCCGGAGCGATAGCATTAACAGGGTTTGATGGATTCTTTTATAGTATAGGTTTCTTAGTTGCTTACTTAGTTGTATTATACCTAGTTGCAGAACCGCTTAGAAATTTAGGGAAGTATACGTTAGCGGACATGATTGCGGCGCGTTTTGATGCAAAAAAAGTTCGCGGTATTGCAGCACTTAATACGATGACGATTTCGATTTTTTATATGATTGCACAATTAGTTGGGGCGGGTGCACTTATTAAATTATTATTAGGAATTGAATATACGACATCCGTATTAATTGTTGGTACACTTATGACCGTGTACGTTATTTTTGGAGGTATGACTGCTACGAGTTGGGTACAAATTGTGAAGGCTGTACTACTTATGGCAGGTACATTTATTATTTCTGTTATTGTTTTCGCAAAATTTGATTTTAGTGTGACAGAAATGTTCGCTCAAATGAAAACAGCTACTCCATTGAAGGAATCGTTTTTAAATCCAGGAGTAAAGTATAAAGATGGTCTTGATACACTTTCTTTAAATTTAGGACTAGTTCTTGGTACGGCAGGATTACCGCATATTCTTGTCCGTTTTTTCACAGTACGTGATGCAAAAACTGCACGTCAATCAGTTGTGTACGCTACGTGGTTAATTGGTGCATTTTATATTATGACGATTTTCTTAGGATTTGGTGCGGCGGCGTTTGTAGGGAATGAGGCAATTATTCAAGCAAATCCAGCCGGTAATATGGCTGCACCTTTGTTAGCTAAAGCGTTAGGTGGTGATTTCTTATTCGCATTCGTATCGGCGATTGCTTTTGCAACAATTTTAGCTGTAGTAGCAGGTCTTGTATTAACAGCGGCTTCCGCATTTGCTCATGATTTTTATAACGAGATTATTCGAAAAGGAAAATCAACGGAAAAAGAACAAGTTTCAATGGCTCGTTATGCGTCTATTGGAGTAGCGATAGTATCTATTATACTTGCTTTATTTGCTCAAACATTAAACGTAGCATTTTTAGTATCACTAGCATTTGCCGTTGCAGCGAGTGCAAATTTACCAGTTATATTATTTACAATATATTGGAAGCGTTTTAATACAACGGGTGCAATTTGTGGTATGATCGTTGGTCTTGTATCAGCAATTGTTCTTGTTGCATTAAGTCCAAACGTTTGGAATCCTGTGGCAGGGAAAGCTATATTTGTTGGAGAGGCGATATTCCCATATACGACACCTGGAATTGTTTCTATTCCGCTTGGATTCCTTGCAGCATATTTAGGAACTGTTTTCTCTAGTAAGAAAGAAGATGCAGCGAAGTTTGATGAAATTCTTGTGAAATCTAATACTGGTCATGGTATTAGTGATACTTCTTCACATTAAAAAAAGAGGAGCTTTTCGAATTAAAAGAAAAGCTCCTCTTTCTTTTGACATTTTCTTATAAAGTGAAACTTTAATCAGTGTGGGGGATTGTTCGTCCCCCCACACTGATTATTAGCCCTCACCAATCGGGCGTTTATGGGCAGTTAATCTCCCACCTAACTTCTTTGCTCCAGCTGAATTTTTGGGTGGGAGTTTTACTGCTCGCAAATAGCGGGATAAATATTACTTTATTTTTGGTAGGATTTGTCTTGTATTTGTGGAATGAAAATAGGCAGGGAGAAATTTAACTCATCATGGCACCAGCGCAGCTTTGTGAAAAATAAGTTGTTATGGAAGGTGGAAGAAATGATGAAGACAAAACAAACCGATGAATTATTAGCAAAAGATGAGCAATATGTTTGGCACGGAATGCGTCCTTTTAGCCCGAGTAGTACAATGGTAGGGGCAAAAGCAGAAGGGTGCTGGGTTGAAGATATACAAGGAAAAAGATATTTAGACGGTATGAGTGGTCTTTGGTGTGTAAATAGCGGATATGGAAGAAAAGAGCTCGCAGAGGCAGCTTATAAGCAATTACAAACGTTATCGTACTTTCCGATGTCACAATCACATGAACCAGCAATTAAGCTCGCTGAAAAGTTAAACGAGTGGCTTGGTGGAGAGTATGTTATATTCTTCTCTAATAGTGGATCAGAAGCGAATGAAACAGCTTTTAAAATAGCAAGACAATATTATGCTCAAAAAGGTGAACCACATCGTTACAAATTTATGTCACGTTATCGTGGTTATCACGGAAATACAATGGCAACGATGGCGGCAACTGGCCAAGCACAACGTAGATATCAATATGAGCCATTTGCTTCAGGTTTTTTACACGTAACGCCTCCAGATTGTTACCGCATGCCAGAAATGGAATCGCAAAATATTTATGATGTAGAATGCGTAAAAGAAGTAGATCGCGTTATGACATGGGAATTAAGTGAAACGATAGTCGCATTTATTATGGAGCCAATTATTACAGGCGGAGGTATTTTAATGCCGCCACAAGACTATATGAAAGCAATTCACGAAACATGTCAAAAACACGGAGCACTACTTATAAGTGATGAAGTCATTTGTGGTTTCGGGCGTACAGGAAAAGCATTTGGGTTTATGAACTATGACGTTAAGCCTGATATCGTTACGATGGCAAAAGGTATTACGAGCGCATACTTACCATTATCAGCAACAGCTGTAAAAAAAGAAATTTATGAGGCATTTAAAGGAACAGGAGAATATGAATTCTTCCGTCATATTAATACATTTGGTGGAAATCCAGCGGCTTGTGCATTAGCGCTTAAAAACTTAGAGATTATGGAAAATGAAAATTTAATCGAGCGATCCGCACAAATGGGTTCCCTTTTACTAGAGCAATTAAAAGATGAAATCGGAGAACATCCACTTGTTGGAAATATTCGAGGGAAAGGGCTATTAGTTGGAATCGAACTAGTAAATGATAAAGCGACGAAAGAACCAATTGATAACGACAAAATTGCAAGTGTTGTAAATGCTTGTAAAGAAAAAGGGCTTATTATTGGGCGTAACGGTATGACAACAGCGGGGTATAATAACGTTTTAACATTAGCGCCGCCGCTTGTTATTTCAAGTGAAGAAATTGCCTTTGTTGTTGGAACGTTGAAGACAGCGATGGAACGTATTTAATAAATAGGAGAGGAGCGAGCTGTAATATAGGCTCGCTTTTGTTTACTAGGAGGAGCTTTTAATGGAGAAATATGATCCTAATAAACATTATCATATCGGATATTATGAAGACTGATATGATTTAGAAATAACAGCTTACAAAAGAATAAAAAAACCAGTTTGGGATGCTTATATTCCACACTATGAGGTAGACAATTTTTATAAAAAGGTGGAGAAAATGAAGCTAGGTGAATATATAGATGATTATGGCATTAAAGTATATTCATTTAGTGATGATATCGATGATGAAGAAGCACGGACTATTTTTGAAAAATGGTTAAAGACGAATGAGATTGTTTAAAGAGAAAATGAAAAAGGAGATTACTATTTTATAAAATAGTAATCTCCTTTTATTATAGTAAACTTATTTACTTGCTTTCATTGCTTTATCTTTTGCACCAAAAGTGTATTTTAACATTGGTGGTGTAATCATCGTAGTTAAAATAACGACAATAACGATTGCTGTAAAGTAATCTTGTGCTAATAGGCCAGAAGAAAGTCCTGTTCCTGCGATGATAAGTGCAACCTCACCACGAGAAACCATACCAGCACCGATAATTGCAGAAGACTTTGCATCAAATCCAGTCATTCGTGCACCAAATCCACAACCGATTAGTTTCGTTAATACAGCGATAACTGTTAACGCTAAGATGAACCAAATTTGATTACCAATACCATCAAATGTAATATTCATACCGATACTAACGAAGAATACTGGAACGAACATAGCGTAAGCAATCGGTTCTACTTTCTTTTCTACTTCATGTTTGTAGTTCGTTTGAGAAATTGCGATACCAGCTGCGAAAGCACCGATAATACCAGCAATTCCTAATAATTCGCCGAAATATGCGAATGAGAAACAGATAATAAGAGCTGCGCTCACGATAGACTCAGATACGCGTAGTGGTGATAACCAACGCATAATTGCTGGAACACCTTTCCATCCGATTAAAATAATAGAAGCAAAGAATACTACTTTTTTCAAGATAACCATTGTTAAGTTAACGTCATCTGTACCTAAGAAGCTCATTGCAAAGGCTAATAAAATAACAACAAGAATGTCATCAAATACAGCTGCTCCAAGCATCGTCGTACTTTCACGTGTTTTCATCTTACCTAAATCACGAAGTGTTTGTACGGAAATACTAACACTTGTCGCACATAGAAGTAATCCTAGAAAGACAGCGTTCCCTTGTTCCATTCCCATAACAAGACCGGCAACGTAACCACCTACGAATGGAAGAACGATACCTCCGAGTGCAACTGCTAAAGAAGAATTACGATTTGCATTTAATTCTTCTAAGTCTGTTTCAAGTCCAGCCATAAACATTAAAAGAATAACCCCGACATTACTTAATTGTGTTAGAAGCTCTGAATTTTCAATCCAACCTAATATAGCTGGACCGATAACGATACCGACAATTAATTTACCGAGTACAGAAGGTTGCCCTAATCTAACGCTAAGGTCGCCAGCAAGCTTTGTACTTAATAGAATTAGTGCAATTTGAAAGAAAAATTCGAATTCCATCTGATCCTCTCCTCATCATTTTTAGTTTTATCATACGATTTCTCGGAATTTGCCTAATGAAAATATGTAAAAACCCATTAAACAAAGGGTCTTATTACAAGTTCTTTTGAACTTGTAATTTGAACCTGTAATCAATATATAATAAAATTTATAAAAAATCAATGAAAAAATAGCAGATTTTCATGATAGGATTCGATTTAGGGATGAAGGGAATCACTATATAATAAGAAGAAATAAGGTTACATTTTTAACGAATTGGAGAAGGGAATATGTTATTAAATAAACGCTTTACAATTGGAGAAATGGCAAAAATGCATAATATAGCGGAATCTACATTACGCTATTATGATGAAAAAGGAATTTTTCATCCGTCCATTGTGGACCCGCAAACGAAGTATCGCTATTACACAATTGATCAGTTTTCACTATTAGACACAATTAAATTTTTACGCCAGTTAAATATTCCGTTAAAGGAAATAAAGAAATATATTGATGAACGAAATCCATCATATGCGCTGAATTTACTTGAAAAACAACAAGAAATGATGCTGAAAAAGCAAAGAGAAATCGAGTATGCTTTGGCAAAAATGCAACATAAAATCCATTTAATGAAGAAAGCGACGAAATCAGAAGCGAACCAAATTATTTTTAAAAAGATACCGAAGCGAAAAATAACAGCGATTGCAGTTGCACCTAATACAACGGATGATATGTTTGAATATTATATCCATTCACTGCAAAAAAATATGAAGCAAATTGATAATAGTTTATTTTCAGGAGATATCGGTGTAACAGTTTCAAAAAAAGCATTAATTCAAAATGAGTTTCAAGCGTATAATAGTGTGTTTATTTTATTGGATTATATGCCTTTTCAAGTGCATACTTCAGATGAAATAAAAGAAGGGATATTTGCTTGTTCTTATCACCATGGATCATATGAAGAAACGGATGAAACGTATACGAAATTATTAAAACACATTGATAAGGAAGGATACGAAGTATGCGGAGATGCAATTGAGATTGCGTTAATTGATTGGTCTGTAACGGAAAATCCGAAGGAGCAAGTAACGGAAATTCAAATACCTGTTGTTAAAAAATAGGCTTATATATTTTTCGATTCTCTATTGACCTTCAAGTAACTTTAAGGTTTAAACTGTGAACAGAGCATTGAAAAAGGAGCATTTATATGATGGAAACAACAGAGAAATTAAGAGGAACACCTATTAAAAGCTTATTTATTACTTATTTAATACCAGCTGTTCTTGGGATGGTATTAATGTCGGTTAATATTGTGATTGATGCAGTCATGATTAGTAGAGGAGTTGGCGCAAACGGTTTGGCTGGAGTGAACGTAGCTATTCCAGCGTTTTCAATTTTCTTTTCTATTTCATTATGGATTGGAATGGGCGGAGCAACGTTATATTCCATTGCATTAGGGGAAAACAAACTGGAAAGAGCAAGGTCTATCTTTACTCAATCTATGACAGTGGCAGTTATTATCGTAGGCATTTTAGCGGCTATTTGCTTATGGAGAATAGAAGATTTAGCATATCTATTCGGTGCAAATGAAGTGATTTTGCCATATGCGTTAGACTATTTACAAGTGTTATTAACATTTGGAATGATATACGTTTTAGAAAATATTTTAAGTACATTTATACGTAACGATGGAAATCCTAATTTAGCAATGGCAGGCCTTGTCGTAACGGCTGTATTGAACATAGTGTTTGACTATATCTTTATTTTTATCTTTGGATGGGGCGTAACAGGTGCTGCCTCAGCAACTATTCTTTCGGCGGCAATTGGTTTCCTTGTATTATTAACTCACTTCTTTAGAAAAAGTAGTGTTTTAAAGTGGACGAAATTCCATTTTGAATGGGATACGGTTAAACAAATTATGGTGATCGGTTTCCCAAGTTTTACAGCAGAAAGTACAGTTGCAATTGTAACGATCGGTTTTAACATTGCGTTCGTTCAATATGCAGGAGAACTAGGTGTAGCTTCTTATGCGATGGTGAATAGTATTCATGCAATGACATTACTATTATTCTTCGGTGTTGGTGCAGCATTACAACCAATTGCTAGTTTCCATTACGGTGCAAACTTATCAGAAAGATTGCGTGAAGGATTGCAGTTTGCTGTAAAAATTGCGGTTGTACTCGGGGGCGTTGCGATAATTGTCGGATTATTCTTCGGGAAATATATCATTGGTCTATTTGATGTCCAATCGCCAGAACTATTGGAGTTAACGTTAACAGGTATTAGTTTATTCTTTATTCAATATGTATTTTTAGGCTATAACATTGTGTATGGAGAGTACTTCCAATCAGTGCGACAAACAAAGAAATCCGTACTTATTATAATGAGCCGAGGGTTACTATTTATTATTCCATTGTTATGGATTATGCCAAAGTTATTTGGGATAAACGGAATTTGGCTCGTTATGCCAGTAGCTGAAGTATTGACAGCAATTATCGTATTTACGATGAATCGTATGAAACATCCTGTTCCGTTAAACATGGCGAGAGAGAAAGAAGCAATATAGTGAAGAAAATCCCCTTGAACAAGTTAAGGGGATTTTTTTATTCTTTTAAACTAATCGCAAAAGATCCATCTGTCTCCTGCACAGAAGCGAAAGCCACATTTTTAATGTTTGTGATGTCTTTTTCTTTTAACTCTTTATATAACCACTTTTCGTCTTTATGGATCAACTTTAAGTTATCGTATTGAATTTGTGAATCGACAATAAGGGCGATTGGTAATCCAGCATACTTAACATCTATATTCATATCTTTTGGAGTCAATGGTACAAGTTCTCGTTTTGGTAAAATGCTAATGGCTCCATTCGCTTCTAAAATAGCGTATTCAATTTCATGAACACTTGGATATCCGGCGACGCGAAGATTAGAAAGCAATTCAGGGATCGGATATCTACTTTTTTGTAAGTTCTCAAAAATAATATCACCATGTTTAATTAAAATAATGGGGTGTCCGAGAATGAAACGATTTAATTTATTGAATAAGCTTAGTTTTGTAAGAAGTAGATGTAAGCATGTAATGGTAACCATGCCGAAAAATGCTTGTAAAGCACCGGCGACTGGTATCGCTTGAAAGGCTAAATAAGATAAAAAAATAATAGCCCCAAAATCATGAGGGGTTAGTTGTGCTAATGCAGATTTACCAAGTAGCTTAAGTGATAGTAAAAATAAGATAAAAAAGAACGATACATTAAATAAAAAGAGAAGCAAGAGGGACACTCCTTCGTGTGAAGTTGTACTTACTATTCCCGAAAGTAATATAAATATTACCTTTTATAGGATAAATTAGGGTGAATTGGAATTTGGCTGTATACAAACAAATAAATGGATATTATGATGAAGGAAGTAAAGGGAATAGGAGTATATGGATATGAGAAAGAAGAAAATAATTAAGTGCATTTTAGTTGTTATAATGATCTTCGCCGTGTATGCGGGGTTTTTACAATATAACATCTATAAGCATGGGCATATGAATGCAATTGACGATGCGGATTATATAATTGTACTAGGATCGAAAGTAAATGGAACGAAACCATCTTATTCATTGCAATATCGTATTGATAAAGCAGCTGAGTATTTAAAATCACATGAGAAAACAATCGCTATCGTATCTGGAGGCCAAGGAAAAGGTGAAGATATTACAGAAGCATTAGCGATGAAACAAGGATTAATGAAACAAAATATTGCAGAAGACCGCATTATAATGGAAGATCGTTCGACGAGCACAGATGAAAATATTAAATTTTCAAAACCTCTTATCCCTGAACATATGAAAAAAGGGATGATTGTAACGAACGATTTTCATATGTTCCGAGCAAAAAAGATTGCAGAAAAACAAGGATTGACATTAGAAGGTCTTCCGGCGAAAACACCGAAGCCAATTATTATTCAATCGAATGTACGAGAATATTTAGCGATTACGCAATATTGGTTTATGAATCGAATATAGTGAAAGTGATCCCGCCTGAAATTCTAGTCGGGATTTATTTTGAGGGAAATCTTACAAAGATGTCATGTTCATGAAAGGTAAAGCGATAGTTTCTAAAGTGGTTTCCTGACATAATGAAGGTAACAAAAAACTTTAGAGGTGAATCGGATGAAAGGAAATAATATTTTATCTTCGCTATGTTACTTTAGTATCTTTTTTGCACCGTTTTTACTGCCAATTATCGTTTACTTCGTTGCGGAAGATGAAGTAAAACATAATGCGAAAAAAGCATTTTGGTCACATGTTTTTCCATACGCAATTTTATTTGGAGGATTAGCATTATCAGGGGTATACGGTTTAAGTTTCAATCAGTCTGAGAGCGTTGGAATTGGGATGGTTATAACGTATGCAGTGTTTATTCTTGTAGGGATTTACTACTTCATTTGGAATATCGTAAAAGGTATTAAAGTTTTGAAAGCAGCTTAACAAAATTGAATTACAGGAATTAACATTGCATTATTCTGTTGCTATTTGTCTACAGTCGATATAATTTCATATACCATATTAATATGTATTAAAAAAAGGGCAATTCGCAAAGAATTGCTCTTTTTGTGCTTATAAGTTGTGAATAATGAAAAAGATATGTTAATTTTTCATTATGAAGAGAAAGAAGGAGTGATTTTCATGAATGAGATGATACATAAAATGGAGCAACACGTTTCAGTTCGTAAATATAAAGAAGAACCAATTTCAAAAGAGATAGTTGAAAGAATGGTGCAAGCAGCACAACATGCGGCTTCCTCACATTTTGTACAGGCGTATTCTCTTATATATGTAACAGATCAGGAACTAAAGGCTAAACTAGCTGAATTATCCGGGAATCGTCACGTGAAAGACTGTGCAGCATTCTTTGTATGCTGTGCGGATTTAAAACGTTTAGAAACTGCATGTGAGAAACATGGAACAGAAATTAAACATGAGGGAGTAGAGGACTTTATTGTAGCAACAGTAGATGCCTCATTATTTGCACAAAACTTAGCACTTGCAGCTGAATCTTTAGGATACGGCATTTGTTATATTGGCGGAATTCGTAATAACCCGAAAGAAGTGAGTGAATTGCTTCATTTACCGGATAAAGTATATCCGGTATTCGGAATGACAGTCGGCGTACCAGATGAAGATCATGGAGTAAAACCACGATTACCAGTAGCAGCAATTCTTCATGAAAATGGATACGATGAAAAGAAATATGATGAATTATTAAACGAATATGATGAAACGATGAGTGCGTATTACAAAGAAAGATCGTCAAATCAAAAAAACGTAACATGGACAGAATCAATGAGCACATTTATGTCCAAAGAGAAGAGAATGCATATGAAAGAGTTTTTAAATGAAAGAGGACTAAATAAGAAATAAGTGAAAGGCAAACCTATATTTCAGGTTTGCCTTTTTTGGAGGAGAAATGTAATCACCTTCGAATAAGTATAAAGATGGGGGAGAGATAACATGAAAAAGGCATTGATGTTTTTATTTGATGGATTTGCAGAATTTGAAGTAAATATAGCGAGTTTATGTTTAAAAAGTAAAGGATTTGAAGTCATAACAGTAACTGTAGACGGGAAAACAGTTACAGGAGAAGGTGGATTTCAGTGTCAGCCACACGTCTCTATAGATCATATTGAAACAGTAGATTATGAAGTGTTTATTGTACCTGGAGGGCAGATTTTTCACCATTTAGAAAATGAACAACTTTTATCTATTGTGAACGAATTACATAAGCAAAATAAATGGATAGCAGGAATTTGTGCGGGGACATCTCTACTGCATGCAGCTGGAGTGCTTAATAAGAAAAAATTCTCAACATCATTAACACCAGAGGTAGAACATTTAGCGCATCTCCATAAATGGGAATATAAACAAGAAGAAGATGTAACCGTGGATGATAAAATTATTACAGCAATAGGATCCGCGTATGTTGAATTTGCAATTGAAATTATGAAACAGCTCAATTTGTTTGATGAAGGTGAAATTAATGAAAATCTTCAATACTTTAAAAATATAAAAACAGTATGTGGTGAGACGTTTGTTTAAGTTATAACATTACTTGTAAAACCGAAGCTAAGAAAGTGGAAGCCGCTTTCTCAACTTCGGTT
>NZ_JBHWYR010000010.1:0-99591 GCF_042728695.1 Bacillus sp. NPDC060175 | reverse complement strand
ATATTTATCTTTTCAAAAATGGTATTTTTTTTATTGCTATCCATTTTAATTTCAAAGCACATACACCATACAAAATAGTTGCAATACTTAATGCTATACCACTGAATAATAACGTCATAATTCTTGAAGATGTAACATCTATCATATTACATAGTTCATACAATCCTAGTCCCAAAACACATGCTATTGCTAGCACACCAAAAAAGCTTTTTACATGAATAGAATAGGCAATATAGCTTCGAATATACAAATGATTTACAATACAAATCAATACGTAAGTAATTAATGTACTATACGCTGCTCCATCTATGCCAAACTTCTGTACTAACATAATGTTTAACACGACTTTCACACAACTTGCGCCGATAACAATCCATGCAGCTTGTTCAGAACGATTAATCCCCTGTAGAACACCTATTGATAATACCATAACCGCAGTAAAATACGAACTGCCAATCATAACTGTTAACATACTACTGCCTTTTATGTCTGTGAACAATCCGACATTTAAAGGTACTGTTAATGCCATCAACCATATTGTTAATGGTGCTGTCAAAACATGCGCTAGTCGATTTGTATTTTGAATTGTTATTTTCGCCAAATTTATATCTCTTTTGGCCAATGCGGAAGTTAAGAGTGGTATTAACGGAAATACAATTGCACTTGCAAAAATAACAATTATTTGCGTAAATGCAAAACCGCGACTGTATATTCCAAATTGTTCTTGAATTTCTGTTGATGATCCTTGTAATACATGCGGTATTGTAAGCGAGTCTACTAAATTTAAAAGTGGCATTGATAAAGCTCCGATAGCAATCGGAATCGATACCCGTAATATCTTTTTCCCGTTTTCTCTTAAATCTCGGAGCGAATAGGAATTGCTTTTATTGTAGTATGGACTTCTATTATATTTTATACGCAAATATATAAGCGAACTAATGGCTCCAAGAAAAGATCCAACCATCGCACCACTAGTAATAACAGTATTACTCTTATCCCATGATACTAGTATGTAAGCAATTATTAACATAAAAAGCACACGTACAAATTGCTCAATGACTTGCGATATTCCTGTTGGTTTCATATCACCGAAACCTTGAAAATACCCTCTATAAACCGCCATGTATGGCGCAATGAGTAATGCTAATGAAGTAATAAGCAACGGCATTCTAGTTTCTTGTCCACCAAGCATATTTGCAATTTCAATAGAAAATAATGCAATGACTAAACATCCGAAAACGCCAAATGCTATCCCTATAATTGACGCTGATGTAAATAATTTCGCAATTTCTTTTTGCTTATTTTTTTCGTTCAACTCTGCAATTAGTTTCGAAATCGCAAGTGGAACTCCGGCTACCGATAATGTAAGAGCAATCATATATACAGGAAAAACGAGTCGGAAAATACCGAGCACTTCATCCCCTGCAATATTTTGTAATGGAATTTGAAAAAAACTACCAAGCAATTTCGACAAAAAAGTTGTAATTGTTAAAATTGCTGCTCCTTTTACAAACTTTTTATTCATATTTTTTCTCTTTTCTTTTATACATATACTCTCAAACATATTGTTTTAAACGATAGGGATTCATTTTACCCCATTGGTTATCATAACAAATTTATTATAGGTTGAATACTTGGTTTTTTTTTCAAAATAGAAAAGAGAATCAGTTTACGCCTATCTCTTCATAATTCAATTTCTAATTCCTTCCATTATATATATACACATTATAACCTTTTTTGTTACTCAAAAGAGCTCTTCTTCTCTATCACTGCGATACATATTACTAAAAACATTATAAGAATATCCCACAACTCTACATTATAATTTATGTAAGATTGTGAGATATTCTAATTACCATCTAAACACTTAAGATTTTCAATTGTTCTTTCTGTTCATCGTTCGCCATTACTACAATTGTTTTTTCAATACTCGGATGTACTTGCTCAAGCTTTACACTTGCCCCTGCTTTATTTGATTGCTCAACAAAATTTAATAATGCCATAGCTCCTGATACATCCATATAACGCACATCTTTCATACGTAAAACAACCGGCGACTTCACATCTTGTAAAGTAGAGAAAATACGATCTACTGATAGAAAAGAGAGCGGCCCTTGAATCGTGTACATTTCTTCTCTTTCTTTTACGATAGAAGTTTTACGTTCTTTACATTTCACCATATATATAATGAAAGAAAGAATAATACCGAATGCAACAGCAATCATTAAATCGAACTTCACTGTGACAATCATCGTTACGAACATAACAACGACATCACCTTTAGGAGCGACATGCATCTTTTTCATACTTTCCCAGTCGAACATTCCAATACCAGTTAAAATTAAAATACCTGATAATACAGCAAGCGGAATGTATTGTACGACCGAACCAAGCCCCATAATAAAAATAAATAATATAACACTATGCATACATGCCGAAAGTGCTGTTTTACCACCACTTCTTATATTCACGATAGACCTTACAGTTGCACCTGCTCCTGCTAATCCGCCGAACAAACCGCTCGCAATATTACCAATACCTTGTCCGATTAACTCTTTATTACTTTTATGACGTGTCCCCGTCACATTATCCATTACGACAGACGTTAATAATGAGTCAATTGATCCTAGTAAAGCAATACTAAGTGCTGGTAATACAAGTGCTAACATGCCATTTGCGTCTAAAGCCGGTACGTGAAGAGATGGCATCGCCTCTGGAATTGCACCAATCTTTTCAATCATCTTATTTAAAGAAAGAGTTCCTACAACTGGTAAGTTTACTGTAATTCCTTGTAGCATAGAAGAAAATAACGGCAACGTTACTGTAACACCTACTAATGCTACTAAACTTGATGGAATGGCCTTAATCCATTTTCCAGAAACAATCATTACAATGATCGTTAATAACACAAGTAGAAAGCTATTTTGTACGTGCTTCATTTCACCTAAAATAATAATCAGTGCAATTCCGTTCATAAATCCTGAAACAACAGGATACGGAATATAACGAACGTAAGAGCCGAGCTTACATACACCAAATAAGATTTGAAATAACCCTGCCATCATAAATGCAATAAAACTTGCTTCTAATCCGTGAGTTGCAATAACGCCTGTTGCAATAACTGTAATCGGCCCAGTAGGACCCGTTACTTGCCCCGGTGTACCGCCAAATAACGCCGCAAACAAACCTGCAAAAATCGCACCATACAATCCGGCCAGCGCTCCCTCAGACGTTCCCGTTGCGGCAATACCAAATGCAATTGCTAGCGGCAAAGCAACAATCGCAACAGTAAACCCTGCTAAACATTCCTTTGCTATTTTTTGAAACATATAAATAACCACCTTTGTATAAAGTCCACGTTCCATTGTACATCTAAAACAAATCATTCGTTAGCGTATTTATAAAAAACTCTTTACAGTCTCGTGAAGTAAACGTCTACATTTATAAATAGCCTTCCCAAGTCAAACTAAAAAACAGCAATATGACAAATCTACCTTTGGAAACAAACTTGACTATGCTATAATGAACAAATTAAATCTTTTACTATATACTTGGAGGCACTATGCTAACTTTTGAAGAAAAATTATCAATTATTGAATCTTTCCCGGAATTAGAAAGAAAGAACGTATCATTAAAACGCGTAAACTTTCACTTTGAAGAAAGTCGTTTAGATAAAAAGAACGTTGTATATCATTTACATCCAAACGGAAACGGATTTGTATATGCAAACTTCATTAAAGGTTATAAAACAGATGATAAAGGCATGATTAACATCCGTGAGTTTTCAGAAGAAGAACTGCGTTCATTAATTGAAAAAGTAATTGAACGTCTATCACAGGAGCAAGAGGAAATTGTAGCACCAATGGAACCTGCTGCCGAAGAGGAATGGCGTAACGAAGATGGTCATATTCTTACTCTTATCTCAGAGGATGACATGTGGAATGTTTACGCTGGCGTAAACTTAGACGGTACATTCAACTCTTATCCAGAAGCTGCGGAATACCTTGATGAAGAAGGTTTCTCACGTAAATAATACGTTCCTTACTACTCATGAGGCCGTCCCAATTTTTTTGGGACGGCCTTCTTTTTATTAATAGGTAGGCTATCATTGTTGTATTTTGTATTTAAGTCGCTATAATGAGAGTTAAGCTTTCGGACAGTCCCATCCCTAAATTCATGGAATCAAAACTTCTTATTCTCACTATCCCCTATAAAAATTTGAATTTGACAACTATAAGACTCCGTATTAAAAAAATCATTAACTAACTCTACTTCAATAAAACTCTCCACTTCTATATTGTTTTCTTTTGTATATTTAATTATATTATTTCTACGTTCTTCTTCATTTTCTTTACTATACGCTAATGTTACATATTTCCCGCCCGGTAATACTTTTATATTTTGCATCTCTTCCATATGTACATGATCTTGTACTTTATTAAAAACATACTTTGGTTCTACATCCCACTTTTCATTGACATTGTATAGAATACCCATTTCCATTGACATTTTCTCTTCATAATCTTGAATAAGTTTCTCTAAATCAGAATAATACAGTAACTCTTGTAAACTCCCCACTTCTTTACAAGGCGCCACAATGACATAACGCTGTTCAAAGAACTGAATACACACTTCATCATTTTTTAATATTTCCTGTGAACTCCCTACTTTTTCATTTAAGTCATCAATCGTTTCAATTACCTCTTTCATTTTCTTTATATGTTCTTCCGCTTCCGCCCTCTTTAATTGTAAAAATTGCAGCAATTTATCCGTATCACATTCCTTAAAGATCTCTTGAAGTTCTACTATACTGGTGTTCAACTCTCTACAGCTTTTTATAATATCAATGTGAATGAATTGATCTATAGAATAATATCTATATCCTGTTGATTCATCAATATGTTTCGGAATAAGAATCCCCATCTTATGATAGTACCTTAACGCTTTTATCGTTATATCCTTTATTTTTGCAACTTCTCCAATAGAAAATATTTTTTTCATTTGAATCTCTTCCCTCATATTTTTTCTCACACAACCATTGACTCTCCCCTTAGAGGAGACCTTACTATTTATAATAAGTCATTTATATTGATAAAGGGAGTATACAATTATGAACACAGTAAAATATAGAAGTCTTGTTAAGGAAGACTATGAGCCTATAAAACATTTAATTGGTGAGGCATTTGGATTTAATGAATTCATTACAGATAAAAAATTTTTAAATTCACTATTAAACTTCTACCTACACAGTTGCATTTTAGGAAGTTCCTTTAGTACGGTAGCTGAAAAAGATAATAAAATTATCGGTGTCATTTTAGGCGATTCCGAAAAAGATAAAAATCGTTTAAAGAGATTCCATAATACTGTTAGCTTTGCCTTTAACACGCTGAAACTATTCATGACTAATAAAGAGAATAGAGGGTTTTTAAAAGCATTTATAAAAGTTCAAAAAACATATAAAGAACTAATTCAAGGAAAAGAAGATCATTTTCAAGGCTGTATACAATTATTCATCGTATCCGAAGAATCTAGAGGTCTTGGAGTTGGGAAATCTTTATTAAATCATTTATTCCAATACATGACAAAAGAAGTTGTTACATCTTTATATTTATATACAGATAATGAATGCAACTATGGATTTTATGACAAACAAAACTTCCAACGTATACAAGAAAAAGCAGTTAATTTTGGACCAAAAGAAGAAGATTTCAACATATTTTTATACCGCTATGACTTTAACTAATAGTAATATTTACACTTCGACGCTCTTTGCTAATTAGCAAAGAGCTATATTAAGTATGATATCACTCGCGAATGGTTATCAAAAAATCATACTAGCTTAAATCCTCCAGCCAAACTCTTCTACTACTATTGTTTCAGTTCGATTAGTGCGAAAAAGAGGAAGATATGTAACAACTTCAATGTAAAAAGGAGCGCACAACATGGAATGGATTCACGAATTATTTCAGCAATATGGGTATTATGTAGTACTTGTTGGGTTACTTTTAGAATATATTGCTCTTCCGTTTCCCGGAGAGCCGACATTAGCCTATGCAGGATTTTTATCACATCAAGGTGATTTAAGTTTACCAATTTTAATTATTTTATCTTTTATTGGGACAAGCGTAGGTATGACATTCCAATACTTTTTAGGAAATAAACTCGGCATGCCTTTCATTCAAAAGTACGGGAAATATGTATTTTTAACAGAACGGAAAATTAATTTAACGAAAATGTGGTTTGATAAATACGGATATTTTCTAATCTTTATCGCCTTTTTCATTCCAGGCGTTCGCCACTTTACAGGATACTTTGCAGGAATTATCAACTTACCGTTTCGCCGCTTTGCGATGACAATTTATTCAGGCGCCCTATTTTGGGTATCCTTCTTCTTAATCGGTGGTTACTGGTTAGGGGAAAACTTAGAAGATATATTCATGGTACTTGAACAACACATTTGGAAAATTATCTTCGGTATTATTATCATTACGCTAATCACCCGATTTCGCAAAAAAATAAAGCATGTGTTTATAAAAAATCTAAATTAAAACGAGCAGCATGTTATTAAAATCATTCATCCATAAGTATTATCCAGCTTAGCTGATTACACAAATAATAAAGTGAAACTTTAATCAGTAGGGGTTTTGTGCATCCTCCACTGATTATTAGCCCTCACCAATCGGGCATTTACGGGCAGTAAGGCTCCCACTTAGCTGTTCACAAAAATAATAAAAAGCGGAGACCCATTGTCTCCGCTTTTTCACATACATTTTGTTTCCGAACTAACTCTCACCATTAATTTTTTTTGCGTCTAAACAATCTTGCTCCCAAAATTAATGCGAACATACCTGCAAAAATAGAAGTAGATTCAGTTGATGCTCCCCCTGTTTGAGGAAGTAATTTTGATTGCTTATTATTTTCTTTACTAGATGGTACTTCTACTTTATCTTGTACATCTTGTTTATTTGATACTTCCAGTTGCTCTTTTACCTCTTGTTTTTCTAACACATTTGCTTCTTCTTTCACCTTTAGTGTTTCCGGTTTTAATGACTCTTCTATTTCTTCTGTTGTTTCTTCTTCAATCTTTTCTTCCTGTTCTGGTGTTACTAAGATTTCCGGTTTTTCTGTTACCTCTGGCTTCTCTAACACATTTGGTTCTTCAGTCACCTTTGGTGTTTCTGGTTTTAATGACTCTTCTATTTCTTCTGTTGTTTCTTCTTCAATCTTTTCTTCTTGTTCTGGTGTTACTAAGATTTCCGGTTTTTCTGTTATCTCTGGTTTTTCTAGCACATTTGGTTCTTCTGTTACCTTTGGTGTTTCCGGTTTTAATGACTCTTCTATTTCTTCTGTTGTTTC
Source organism: Bacillus sp. NPDC060175 (assembly GCF_042728695.1). Taxonomy (NCBI): domain Bacteria; kingdom Bacillati; phylum Bacillota; class Bacilli; order Caryophanales; family Bacillaceae; genus Bacillus; species Bacillus sp. NPDC060175. Next base: position 92,235 of record NZ_JBHWYR010000010.1, on the reverse strand, counting down.
TTCTTCAATCTTTTCTTCCTGTTCTGGTTTTACTAAGATTTCCGGTTTTTCTGTTACCTCTGGTTTTTCTAGCTCATTCGGCTCTTCTGTCACCTTTGGCTCTTCCGGTTTTTCTTCTTTTAACTCTTCTGTTGTTTCTTCTTCAATCTTTTCTTCTTCTTCTGGTTTCACCCAGATTTCCGGTTTATCTGTAACTTCTGGCTTCTCTAGTTCGTTCGGCCCCTCTGTTACCTTTGGCTCTTCCGGCTTTTCTTCTTTTAACTCTTCTGTTGTTTCTTCTTCAACTTTCTCTTCTTCTGGTTTCACCCAGATTTCCGGCTTTTCTTTCTCCTCTGGATTCTCAAGAACATTCGATTCTTCTGTCACCTTTGGTTCTTCCGGTTTTGCTGAGTGTTCCAGTTCTTCTGTCGTTTCTACTTCCCCTTGCTCTTCTACTTCTGTTGCTTCATGCATCTTTATATTCGTAATATTATATCCGTTAACTTTCGATTGATATCCCGATACAGGTTGTTCTTTCACTTCATACTTATAAGCTTTTCCATCATTATCAACTGCTGGTAACTTTTCAAACTCATATTTCCAATCATTTGCTCCAGTAACTGCTTTCGTTGCAATGACTTTACCATTTTGCAGTAAATCTACTTTAATTGTTTCCGGACGATCTTTTACTTTGTCGCCTTCCCACGTTTTCGTTCCTGCAATAGATGTAGTTTTCAACTTATTTGGAACCATAAGTTTTATTCCAGTTACATCATCCTTCTTAATTGTAAAAGGGATTTTCGTTTGCGGATCAAACTCTACATAGTTCGGTGCTGAAATTTCTTGTACATAGTAATTACCTGGAGAAAGGTTTGGCGCTTCAACTATTCCGTCTTGATTTGTTGTATAGGAATCACCGATTTGCTGACCTGACTCTGTGTACAATTTAAAAGAAACACCTGGGATAGCTTTCCCTTCGTTTCCTTCAATATGCTTAACAATTTGCAGCGTTCCTTTTGCAGGTAACTTCCCTTCAACTTCGCCATCGAATGCTATATTTTCAACCTTTACACTATTAGATTCAGAAGTAGGCTTCTCATATAAGATTTGATAATTAAGTTTATAGTCATTCTGTAAATGTTTTAACTTTTTCCCGGCATCAGTAATCGTTGATGTATAGGCAACAGTAAATGAATTAGCATTCCCCATATGTCTATAAATCACGACTTCAAATGAATTATCACTAGCAAATGTAATATATCCATAACCTCGCTCTTGAAATTGTTTAAGAGACAAAGATTCTTTATTACTAATATTAATAGTAAAGCTGTCTTTATTAAGCATTTGACCTTCTTGTAATGTATCTTTCAAAACGATATTGTCATGTAAATATTGTTTCTTCAAATTTATATTTAGAAACCAGCGTACTTCATTACTTTTATCTGGCTGAATATCACCAGATTTATAGAAAAAGTACCCAGGCTCTTGCCCCTCACTTTTTGGGTGAGTAATGCTTACCGTTTGTTTTTCTAAACTTGTTCCTAAATTCGTTTGTACATCTTTCGTTGTTCCAACTTCTACATTAGTACCTTGAACAGTAAAACTAAACTTCCCTCTAATATCTTCAAGCTGCTCTACTGTATCATTAAACGTACAGACCACATTATTTTTATTAATCTGGCAAGTACCAAAAACGCGCCCTTTTTCATCCTTTAAGGGAATCGTTCCACTATATCCATTTAATTCTGGAGGAAGTGCTAACGTTAATGTATCCCCAGACTTCATCTTCTTTCCGGGTTTTTCACTAAAGTTTACATGTATGCTAGTCTTGTCCCCGTAATTTAATTTTGTTTTTTCAAATGCAAAACTATCAACAAATCCTGTTGTGTTTAATTCTTGAGCATGACTTATAATAGGCATAAAAACTTGTCCAATAATAACAGTAAAAATAAAACAAATTACAGATATTCTTTTTAAATATGTACTCATAAATCCTCCATCTTTGATTACTTTATTTTTCTACCCTAAACCACACTTTAAAATAAAGATTATTTGCAGCATCAAACTATCTTTACTTATCAATGAAAGATAAACAACTTAAAGCATTCATACTTTAACTCGATTTCTCTTTTGGGCAGCCAACAATAAATATTAGTCCTTATAAAAATGCATTACAAGACTGTTCATCCACTCGTCGATTTGTTACTATTATAGTAGTAACCAAAATGCACCGAATGACCGTTTTATTCATATGGTCATCTGATGATTGATTATCTTTCTTCTTCAAATATACTCCACCACATTCTCCTCTAATAACTTTATTCCACTCACACTAAAAATGTTATTTCAATATCTATCAAATCTATCTCCTAATTTCAACATACCCTTATTTAAAGAGATTAATATACATTTAAAATCAAAATACAATAGCAAAAAATATTTTTATATAACAATACAAACTGTTTATAAATAGAAAATACATACTTCTTTTAATCATTATCAAAAAAACAAGGCTACCTTTCCTTATTAAGAAAGATAGCCTTGTTTGTATAGACAACCGCTCTACCACCTAGTTTTTCGCGCCTTTCAACGACTCTCTCAGCACAAATTTTTGTAATTTCCCACTCGCATTACGCGGAAGTTCATCTACAAATAAGTAATGACGCGGACGTTTATAGTCTGCTAATTCATCACTTTCTTTACAATACGTTTCTAAATCTGCTTCTGAAATATTTTCATCTTTCTTTACAACGACCGCAACTACGCGCTCTCCCCATAGTTCATCTGGCTCACCAAGTACCGCAACATCTAATACACCAGGGTGACTATGAAGGAAATCTTCAATTTCGCGAGGATAAATATTTACGCCACCGCTAATTACCATATCATCAACGCGGTCTGCAACGAATAAATAACCGTCTTTATCGAAGTAGCCTAAATCACCAGAATGATACCAGCCTTTATACATCGATTTTGCATTTGCTTCTTCTCGATTATGATAACCAGCCATCATAGTTGGACCGCGCAAAATAATTTCGCCTACCTCATAAGGAGGTAACGTATCATCTGGCTCTGCCGGTGCATCTTCGTTCGGTTTGACGATTCGAATTTCATGGCTAAAGCACGGTGTTCCTGCTGAGCCAGCTTTCGTAATCTGATCCTCTTCTACAAGAAACGCAACAACTGGTCCCATTTCTGTCATTCCGTAAATTTGAACAAGATCAATATAAAGACGTTCTTTACATTCCTTCACTAGCGCCGGAGCCATTGCAGCCCCGCCATATACACCGATCTTCATCGAAGTTAAATCATACTCAGCTAGATCTTTTTGCAATAACATATTCCACATCGTCGGTGCAGCAAAAAACGTCGTAATCTTCTCTTCTTGAATCGTATGTAATACTGTTTCCGTATCAAAATGATGTAAAATAACATTCTTTCCGCCCACTTGAATGCGCGGTATGATTCCAGCGTTTAACTCGCCGCAGTGATATAAAGGCGCTACCACAAGTCCGGCGCTATCCCTGTTATATTTTATGAAATACGTACAAATCATACTATGCTCAGCCATATCACGATGGCGATGTAGTACGCCTTTCGGATGACCAGTCGTACCACTCGTATAAAGCATAGAGCAATAATCCATTTCATCGACTACAATATCTACTTTTTCAGCTGATGCTTCATTTACTTTTTCATGGTAGGAACTAGCATAAGAAGGTGCATCGTCTTCTACATACCAAAAAGACGAATTTGGAAAATCTCGTTCAATCATAGTAACTGTTGATTCGACTGCTTTTTCAAAGACAACTACTTTCGAGGCTGCATCTTGGAGGATATACGATAATTCTTTTGCTTTTAAGCGGAAATTAATCGGATTAAAAATCGCCCCAATTTTGGCACATGCTAAGTAAACGTTTACAAATTCACGACAATTATATAAGTAAACAGATACACAATCTCCCTTTCTTACTCCTTCTTTCAATAGAGCTTGCGCCGTTTTATTTATTTGCTCATCCCACTGTTTATATGTCCAGCGAATATTTTTTTCTGGTTCTACTAAGGCCTCTTTATTTGGATACTTGCCAACTGCTAAATCAAAAATTCTCCCTATCGTCATGTACATGCCAACAATTTCCCCCTTTTCTCTTTCATAAATCTATCATTTCGTCTATAAGTAGACATTGTCCTCTAATAATATGACTAATTTTTCTGATTATTATCGACATAGTTTTACAAACCTTGGCCCTTAACGGTAAATGAAATTATATTGGCGATTTTTCGAATATATCAACCGCAACTCAATTTATATCAGCGATTTTTAAAATATATCGATTTACCGACAAAAGCGGACAACAATAGCCCCTATATTAAAAAGAGACCATCCCAAAATTGGGATAGCCTTCTCCTTCTTACGCGAATAGCTCTTCTAAAATTTTCAGTTTATCTTCTGTATATTTCACGAAGCCATCGTTATATGATTTTGGATCTTTCGGATTTGCAAAGTGTGTAATTGCTCCTGTTTGTGGGTGAACAAATTTACTTGATGCCCCGCAACCAAGTCCGATAATCGATTGTACTTCTTCCATAATAACAATATTATAGATACTTTCTTGCGTCGGTATTGCATACCCAACGTTTTCTAAGTTACCTAAAATATTTTTTTGACGATATAAATAGTATGGTACGTAATTGTGGTTCTTCGTCCACTCTTCCGCCTCATGCATCATCGCAGTAATTTCTTCGCGACCTGCTACTTTATATTTACGTTTATTTTGCGTCATTTCAGAAGCACGTTTAAATGATAACGTATGAACTGTTAACGATTCTGGCATTAACTTTTCTGTTTCATCTAACGTATGCTTAAAGATGTCTAATCCTTCACCAGGAAGACCAATAATTAAATCCATATTAATATTGTTCATTCCCATTTCACGTGCTAAATGATACTTCTCAATTGTCTCTTCTACAGTGTGATGACGTCCAATTGCTTTTAGTGTCTCTTGATGGTATGACTGCGGATTAATACTAATACGGTCAATATTCCATTTATTTAACACTTCTAGCTTCGCTGGTGTAATCGTATCTGGGCGACCTGCCTCAACTGTTACTTCACGTACATCTTTCACATCAGGGAACGCTTCGTACATTTCTTCATACAGCATATCCATCTCTTCTGCTGTAATACTCGTCGGTGTACCGCCGCCGTAATAAATCGTCGTAACTGTAACACCTTTTTCTTTTAAAAACTTACCAATTTCACGAACTTCATAATGTAACCCGCCTAAGAACGAATCAACTGACCCTTGGCGTCCGTTAATTGCATAAGCCGGGAACGTACAGTACGCACATTTTGTAGGACAAAACGGAATACCGATGTAAATACTTACTTCTTCTTTCAAACGGTATAAATCTGGAATAACCGCTAATTGGCAATCAACGATACGCTGAAGAAGCTCAATTTTTTCTTCATGAATTAAATAACTTTCACGAAGTTCTTTATGTGCTTCTTCTTTTGACATACCATTTTGAAGCAGTTTGTGAAGAAGTTTCGTTGGGCGTACCCCAGTTAATATTCCCCAGCTCTGTTCAAGTCCAGTTAGCTGTTGAAGTACAGAAAGATATACATAAGAAACAACATGTTTCACTTGCTTCATACGTTCTTTTTCTTCTGTGAAAGCAGATAAATCTTTAGAGAATGTTTCTTCATATACATTTCCAGTCGCAACATCTGTTAAACGAGCCGATGCTGTCACATTACCTTCTATCTGTATATCAACGATAAGATTTGCTTCTTCTTGCTCAAACCCTATCTTGCTCTCTTCAAAAAATAAGCCGCCAATATTTTGCAGCGGACGTAAAAAACGATCATCTTGTAACGTTTTAATTGAAATTAACAACATTATCACCTTTTCATTTACAAACTCTCTTTAGTTTACTTGAAGGGCGTTTGCAGGTCAATACAGAAGGTTTTACCTGTTCCTCTTACATTTTTACTATTATTTCAAATAACTCTTTTTATGAATATCCCTCATGTGTATAGACATCATGATTTTCTCTTGTTAAAATTTATTAGTACTAGATTGGCACATAGTGAAAATACAATATAAAAAGGAGGAATATTAACACAAGATTCAACAATCTAATGTGTTAAAAACAAATATGAAAAAGAAATTTTATAGCGTTTTAACCCTCTCTCTTGCATTACAAACTGTTCTTGCACCTACTTATTCATTTGCAGAGAGTGCTGAAAAATCTGCCGGAGTATATACGGAGGATCAAGTTTTTAAAAGTATCAAAGAGCATGTAAAAGAGCATAGTACTCATGAAGAAGATATCGAGGTTACTGGCCAATTCCTACTATACACATCAAAAAAACATTCATTATATGACGCAAGTGATTTAAAAAACAAATCGAATATCGAGATTACAGAACAAGTCGTAACGGCGACAAAGAAAAAAGGGAATGCATACTACATAACAACTCCAGCTGGCGCTGGATGGGTAAATAACAATGATAATAGCTTAGAAGTTCAAGAGATTCATAAACTATCTGATCAAAAATTAATCGTAAAAGAAGAAGCTTCCATACATGCACTTCCGTTCCAATCGTTTAAAGAAGAAGGGAAACTACAGCCACAAGTCATTACTCCTACTGAACAAGCGGGAAATTGGTTTAAAGTCCAAATAAATGAAACATCAAAATGGATTTATGCACCTTATGCTACATTTGAAGGTACAAAAGCTTCATTATTAAAAAACGGTCGTTCTGCTAAAAGTAGTTTATTGAGAGCTCCAGATGCTCTACAAACAAACAATATTTATGGCGTTACATTTAAAGAAATGATTGTCCCAAAAGGAAATGACGATATTCGCCCTGGCTACCCGATGGTCCCTAAATATATTACGATTCACGAAACGGCTAATCCAGCGAAAGGTGCCAATGCTCTAAATCACGCAAAATTCTTAGATAGTCAAGCACGCGGAACAGCTGATCGCGCCGCATCTTGGCATTTCACAGTAGATGATAAAGAAATTTATCAACATCTTCCAGTAAATGAAGTTGGATGGCATGCTGGAAATAAAACTGGAAACTATGAATCTATCGGAATTGAAATTGCCGTTAATGAAGATGGAAACTATGAAAAAGCGGTAGAAAATGCCCGTAAATTGGCAGCTTATTTAATGAACGAATTAAATATTTCTCTAGATAAGGTCCAAAAACACCAATTTTGGTCAGGAAAAAATTGCCCTGCGTATATGATTCAACGCGGACAATGGGATGCTTTCTTAAAAGGAACTGAAACATACTATAAGGAAAACCGAAAAGATCCAGTAACTGATGACATTACAGGTGGATGGTATGAACAAGACATTCGTCAATTAGCAGCTAGAGGCATTATGCAAGGAGAAGGGAACGGCAAGTACTTCCCAGAACGTCTTGTAACGCGTGCTGAATTTGCTACATTAATTACTCGTGCTTTACAATTACCAAGTGGAAATGCTAATTTCACAGACTTAGAACAAGTACATCCATCTTTAAGAGATGGTATTAATCGTGCAGCAAGCGCAGGCATAATCCGCGGACGTGGCGATAATATATTTGATCCAAATACTACAATTACACGCGAAGAAGCTGTTATTATGATTGATCGTTCTCTAAAACACGCTGGTATTTTCGCAAAACCAGTTGAACTACCATTCGTAGACCAAAACTTAATTTACGCTAAAGAAGAAGTACAAAGAGTGTATGGATATGGAATTGTAAAAGGTAATGAATTTAATCAATTCGTACCAAAAGGACCATCACAACGTGCTCACGCAGCTGCATTTATAAACAGAATGCTTAACGTGATTGAAGCTTAAACACGAAAAAAAACGTAGCGTTTTAGCTACGTTTTTTTCATCTTTCTTCAAGAGCTTTTTTCACCTTATTTCTTCTATATAAAATAAAAAGGCATAAGAGATAACCTTTTCTCTTATGCCTTTTATAAATCTATTAACTATTTTTAATCATAAATCTTAAACGTATTCCTAATAGCACAAGAATTACACCTATAAATGGAAGGTAATTCGTATTATGCCCTGTAGCTGGAAGTTTTTGATTATTAGAACCTCCTTGTTCTTTTTCTGGTAAGTTAGGCTTTTCTGTTCCTTCGCCTGGCTTTTCTGTTCCTTCGCCTGGCTTTTCTGTTCCTTCACCTGGTTTTTCTGTTCCTTCGCCTGGTGTTTCTGTCTCTCCACCTGGCTTTTCTATTCCTTCACCTGGTGTTCCTGTTTCCCCACCTGGCTTTTCTGTTCCTTCACCTGGTTTTTCTGTTCCTTCACCCGGTTTTTCTGTTCCTTCACCTGGCTTTTCTGTTCCTTCACCTGGCTTTTCTGTTCCTTCACCTGGTTTTTCTGTTCCTTCACCTGGTTTTTCCGGACCTTTTCCTGTTTCTTTTTCATTGGTAATTTGAAGCTTTATAACTTCTACTTTCTCATTAGAAATCGTAAATTCAATTCCCTTATCGGATAAATTATATCCTTCTGGAGCCTGGACTTCTTTTAAAACGTAATCTCCTGGTTCCAGTTTCTTCGAAGTTGCTTTACCATTTTTATCTGATGTTAATGTGTCTATCTTCATTCCATCTTTCAGAATTTCAAACACTGCACCTTCTAATTTTTTATCTGTATCATTAGCATCTATCTTTGTAATTTCTACTTGACCTGTGATTTTTTCTTTCACTTTTTCATTCAATACTTCTTGCTTCACTACTTCATTTGCTACAACATTTACTTCTACTATAACTTCTATCGCTTTGTAGCCTTCTGGCGCTTTTGTTTCTTCTAACGTGTACTTTCCTGGCACTAAGTTTTCGAATGTCACAACACCATCTTTATTTGTTGTCTTCGCCTCTCCAACCACTTGACCATTTTCGTTTTCCAGTCTGAATTCCGCGCCTTCTAGAACTTTTCCACTCTCTGCATCCCTTTTTATTACTTGTAAGCTTCCTAGTTCTTTTGCATTTTCTACTTGTACTTGTACTACTTTGTTTGCTTCCACAACAATTTCAATTTCTTCTTTTAATAATGTATATCCTTGTGGTGCTTTCGTTTCTTTTAATTTGTATTTTCCTGGTTCTAATTTCTTAGAGATTACTTTACCTGTTTTATCTGTTTGTAACGTCTCTACTTTCTTACTATCTTTATACACTTTAAATTCTGCGTCTGATAAAAGCTTCGTTTTATCGTTTGCATCTACTTTTATGATTTCAAATTGACCCGTAATGTTTTCTTTCACTTTTTCATTCAATACTTCTTGTTTTACTACTTCATTTGCTACAACATTTACTTCCACTTTTAATTCTACCGCTTTGTAGCCTTCCGGCGCTTTCGTTTCTTCTAACGTGTACTTACCTGGCACTACGTTTTCGAATGTCACAACACCATCTTTATTCGTTGTTTTCGCTTCTCCAACTACTTGACCAGTTTCGTTTTTCAGTCTAAATTCCGCGCCTTCTAGAACCTTCCCACTCTCCGCATCCTTTTTGATTACTTGTAAGCTTCCTAGTTCTTTCGTATTTTCAACCGGTACTTCAACTACTTTGTTTGCTTCCACAACGACTTCAAGTTCTTCTTTTAACAACTTATATCCTTGTGGTGCTTTCGTTTCTTTTAATGTGTATTTTCCTGGTTCTAATTTTCTAGAGATGACTTTACCTGTTTTATCTGTTTGTAACGTCTCTACTTTCTTACCATCTTTATACACTTCAAACTCTGCGTCTGATAATAGCTTCGTTTTATCGTTCGCATCTACTTTTATGATTTCAAATTGACCAAGGCTCTTACTATTCGTTACTTCTACATCAACAACTTTTTCACCGTCTACTGTTACATGAATTACTTGTTTTGTTAACTCATAACCTTCTGGTGCTTTTGTTTCTTCTAACGTATATTCACCTGGCACTAGTCCGTCTACTTTAACAGTTCCAGACTCATCTGTTGTAATTCCTTCTTTTACAACATATCCTTTAGCATCTTTCAATGTAAATTCTGCGCCTGCTAAACGTTTCGCTTGATCTTTATCATCCGTCTTAATAATTTGTAGAGAACCTAAGACTTTTTCGTTTTCTGCCTCTATTTTTACTATTTCGTTCTCATTTTGAATTGTTACTTTCCATTCTTTATTAGAAAGTTTATAGCCCGCTGGTGCTTTCGTCTCTTTCACTGTGTATTCACCTAATGGTAATTTCGGTGACATCACTTTTCCACTCTCATCTGTTTTCAGTTCCGCTACCTTTTTACCATCTTTATACACTTCGAATTCTGCACCTGATAACACTTTCGTTTTATCATTCGCATCTACTTTCACAATTTTAAATTGACCTGTTACTTTTTCATTCTTAACTTCTTGTTTTACTACTTCATTTGCTACAACGTTTACTTCCACTGTTACTTCTACTGCTTTGTAGCCTTCTGGTGCTTTCGTTTCTTCTAACGTGTACTTTCCTGGCACTACGTTTTCGAATGTCACAACACCATCTTTATTCGTTGTTTTCGCTTCTCCAACTACTTGACCAGTTTCGTTTTTCAGTCTGAATTCCGCGCCTTCTAGAACTTTTCCACTCTCTGCATCCTTTTTGATTACTTGTAAGCTTCCTAGTTCTTTCGCATTTTCTACTTGTACTTGTACTACTTTGTTTGCTTCCACAACGACTTCAATTTCTTCTTTTAGTAATTTATATCCTTGTGGTGCTTTCGTTTCTTTTAATGTGTATTTTCCTGGTTCTAATTTCTTAGAGATTACTTTACCTGTTTTATCTGTTCGTAATGTATCTATTTTTTCACCATCTTTATACACTTCAAACTCTGCGTCTGATAATAGCTTCGTTTTATCATTCGCATCTACTTTTACGATTTCAAATTGACCTGTTACTTTTTCAACGATCTGTTTATTCAACACATCTACAGTCACTGTTTTATTAGCAGCTACATCAACACGAACTGAGCTAGATGATAGTTCATAACCTTTTGGCGCTTCAACTTCTTTTAATGTATATGTTCCAACTGGAAGGTGTTTGGATAAAGCCTCACCTTTATCGTCTGTAATGATTGTTTCCACAACATTCCCATCTTTATCTATAACATCAAATTTTGCACCTGGTAGAAGTTGACCTGATTCACTATCTTTTTTCAATAATTTAAATTGGCCAGTTTCTACTTTTTTCGTATTCTTCATAACAAGTTCAATTACGTTTGTCTTATTAATTGTTACTTTTACTGGTGTATCAACTTTTATATATCCTTCTGGTGCACTAATTTCTTTTACAAAATAATCACCAAGTGGTAAATCTTTAACTTCCGCAATACCCTTTTCGTTTGTTGTAACAGTAGCTACAACATTATTATCTTTGTCTATAACATCAAATTTTGCGTCTTTTAAAACAATGTTTTCATCGTTTTCATCAACTTTTTTAATTTGTAAATATCCTTTTTCAGCTGCTGGCTTATTCCATTTTGGCCAGTCGAATTTAAAGTTATGAACCTCAAATCCATCTCTTTGGTGTAATCCTCCAACATAGGCTTGTCCATTAATAGAACCGCCCTTTGTCTCTACAACAGCATTAGGTGCAAACACACTACCTACTACACCATAACCTTTAGTTGTTATCTTTGTAGCATTAGGGAACACCCAAATGACTTTACTAGCTAACTCAGTAAAAAAGGAATTAGGGTCATATGGTTGAGATGTATTAACTAATGTGAACCCTCCCTTATCTGTTGTATCATACAAAATTGCACCGCCACCAAAATTCACTTCTTCTGCATCTGAATAAATAACAATAAAGTCTTTATTATCTACATTCGGAAGAAAAACGTCTTTTACATCAAATGTTTTCTTTCCATTTTGGCCTGAAGAAACGTAAATATTAGGGTTATTTACATCTTCACCGATCCCAAAGGTCATATTTGCTTTTGGTTTATCAGTATGTAATTGACTCGCATCTCCAATTACACCATCAACGTCTTTTCTAAATTCTTTAAACTTAGCATCAATCTCTGCTTGCTCTTTATAAGAGATGCGGTCATATGATGATTTCATTACTCCTTCTGGGTCACCATCTTTTGTCATTGCCACTGTTCCATCTTGGATAATTACTTGTCCTGTTCCCGCTTTCGTAAATTGACCACCTAGTAATAATGATGGATATCCTTCATCTACCCATGTTGCTCCAGCTAAGTTGTTCGCTCCAGTTGCAGCCGCTACGACTGTATAACTTGATGCATTCATATTCTTTTGAATAGCCATTGCACCCTCAATATCCGCACTCGTTGCACTATGATCTCCAAAAATGATGGCGTTGTAATAAGATACATCACCTAAACCTTTTAATTCTGTTGTAGCTGCCTCTGCTTTAAATGGTAAATGGATTAAAAAATTCATACATATTAGTAATACAACTATAAAACTACTACTTATTTTTTTTACTTTTTGATTAAATGATTTCCTCAAGAAATTCATTCCCCCTTTTAAACTTCCTAAAACCAGAAAAAGAAGCACATTTCATATGTACCAAGTCTTACTCACCTTATCTTAAAATAATCCATTTAAATAAAACAAAGAAACTCTACAACTAATTAATAAAATTACTACAATTCATTTTTGAAATAATACGTGAACTAAACTATCATGCGGAAATGTTTTTACGTACGGGAGCCCAATAAAATTAATCTGAAGAATATTTCATGTGGTGTAACTATTTTGGCAACATCATCCACTTTACAGCAATTTTCTAAATGATTCAAGTTAATTGTATGAATTTCAGACACAATTCATCTTGTGGAACGCTTTCATTTTTAAAATAAAACCGGCAAAAAACGTAGCCCAAAAGCTACGTTTTCCTTTTATTGTTTCGGTGTATGTTTATGATTCTTTAAAAAAGGAAGCGGGAATTGCTTACGAAAATGCTCTTTAATCATATACTCTACGCCGTTCTCAGTATTAGAACGTGTAATCCAGTCTGCGGCTTGCTTTAATTCTACAGGAGCGTTCCCCATTGCTACCCCGAGCCCAACATTTTCAATTACCTCTAAGTCTTCTATGCTATCTCCAATCGCAACCATTTCACTAAGGTTAATATTTAAATGCTCCCCAAGTAATTGTAAACCACGTAGTTTTGATATATTTTGAGGGAGAATTTCTATACGTCTCTCATCACACTCGACGTACTCTACATCTTGAAATGCCTTTCTTAACGTATTCATCCCTCTTTCTCTTTCACCTTTCGTATGGAAAACAATATCAATTTTTGGTGCAGCTACTGGATGATCACGCAGTGCATCACCTAGCGAATCTACAAATTGAACCGGATAAAATAACGGATCTGCGCTTGATAATACAGTACGCGCAATTAAGTTTGGTGTATTTCTCTCACGATTCCCAATTGAATATCGTTCATGAGAAATGCGAACATTACAATCAAAATGCTCTAACACTTGCACGATATTAAAGGTTTTCTCTTCAGACAATCTCCTTTGAGCGAACGGTTTATCTAACGATGCTGAAACGAAAGCTCCACCGTGTGTAACTAATATAGAATCTAATTTTAACGCCTTCGCTATTTTATGAGCAGATTGAAAATTGCGACTCGTAAACAATGTAACGTATACATCTTTTCTTTTCACAAATTCAATTGTCTCTCGTAACCCTTTGGCAATTTTTCCGTTGTTGTATAGTAGTGTCCCATCTATATTAAGAGCTAGTAAGCGATAAATCATGTCGCACTCCCCCTCTTCGCTGTTGTACTCTATCCATAATTTATGAAATAAATGTAGTAAATAGAACGAGTTAGAATTACTGCTGTAAATTTGGTTTACTATATACATATACGACTGGCAAAGGAGATAGTACAATGCAGGCACCACCTTCTTTTTATGAAGGCGATACGTTAGAGGTCGCAAAGAAGTTACTCGGACATAAACTCGTTCATATTGTAGACGACATAAAGCGAAGCGGAATTATTGTAGAAGTAGAAGCATACAAAGGTCCAGATGATAAGGCCGCTCATAGTTACGGAGGCAGACGGACTAATCGAACGGAAGTAATGTTCGGCGCACCAGGACATGCTTACGTATATTTAATTTACGGTATGTATCATTGCTTTAACGTAATTACAGCACCAATCGGCACCCCGCAAGGAGTTCTCATTCGTGCTCTTGAACCTGTAGACGGAATCGAAGAAATGACACTAGCGCGCTACAACAAAATCGACATTACGAAAACTCAGTATAAAAACTTAACAAATGGCCCTGGAAAACTATGCCGCGCACTCGGAATCACTTTAGAAGAGCGCGGCGTATCACTTCAAAGTGATACGTTACATATTGAACTCGTTCCAGAAGAAGAACATATATCATCACAATATAAAATAACGGCAGGACCTCGTATTAACATCGATTATGCAGAAGAAGCTGTACATTATCCGTGGCGGTTTTATTATGAGGGGCATCCGTTTGTTTCAAAATAAAAAGGGGAGCTTAAATGATAGGCCCCCCTATAGTAAACAATACAAAGAAAGCACATTAATCTGTTCACTAATGAATAATCATATTTTTTTGATTAATAATCAACTATGCCCAAGGGAAACATATTGAAATGATTTCAAATTTCATTGTCCTTTACAAAAAGGTTGCTATAGACCCACTGTATTTTGAACTGATAACATAAAAAAGGTAAATTATAAGAGCTAGGAGGAACATATAAAAATGAATTCATCCAAAGTAGCCTTTTTATCAGTATTAAGTAATTCTTTTGTTGTTGTTTTAAAAGTTGTTGTTGGTATATTTACTGGTTCAGTAGCCATTCTTTCCGAGGCTATTCATTCCTCATTAGATTTATTAGCTTCAATCATCGCTTTCTTTTCTGTCCGAATTTCGAATAAACCAGCTGATAAAATACACCCCTATGGACATGGAAAAATAGAAAATATTTCTGGAACTATTGAAACATTACTAATTTTTGTAGCTGGTTTTTGGATCATTTATGAATGTATTCTTAAATTAATACATCCTGAACCAATTAAACTTCCATTTTTAGGAATATTCGTGATGTTGATAGGAGCATCCATCAATTTTGTAGTATCACGAATTGTTAACAAAACTGCTAAAAAAACAAATTCTATTGCAATGAAATCTAATGCACTACATTTACTCACAGATGTTTATACTTCATTGGGTGTTGCAATTAGCTTATTTCTAGTTAGCTTAACTGAATGGTATTTTCTAGACCCGATTATTGGGATAATTTTAGCTGTTTATATTATGTTTGAAGCTTACAAATTAATGAAAGAATCCTTCCCTCCACTAGTTGATGCACGCTTATTACCCGCAGAAGAAGAAAAAATCATAAAAATTATTGAATCTTATAAAGATGAATATATTGAATTTCATGATTTTCGCACAAGACGTTCAGGTCCAACTGAATACGTAGATTTTCACCTTGTCGTTTCATCTCACTACAACATTGAAACAGCACATAGATTATGTGATCGAATTGAAGAAAATATTATAAAACAATTTGAACGTGCTCATATAATAATCCATTTGGAACCAGAACATGAAATTTCATTAAAATAAATTAAAAAAATATCAGATGAAAGCAAGTATGTCTCGAAAGAGAAGCGATTGGGATAATGCTTGTATAGAAAACTGCTTCAGCCATTTTAAATCAAAGTGTTTTCATTTATACTCTTCTCTTCTGTAAAGCCGATGAGGTTAAACTTGCCCTGCGCAAATATATATACTTTTATAATCAACAAAGATTCCAAAAGAAATTAAACAACCTGAGTCCATATAAATATAGAACTCAGGTTGTTTAATTGTGCTGTTTAAATACTATCTACTTAACAGAGGTCCCTTTACTCCGCACCTTCCGCAGTCGCGATATCACTCTCTAAATTTTCTCTCGATAATTCCGCAGTCATAAAATCAGCTGTTTCCGGAAGTGCTAAATGCATATGAGCTTTTTGACAAATTTGGATCGTACAGTTTTCTACAACATAATCGAAAACATGTCCGCCCCCATTTCTTTCATCATCAATGTAATGTAAGTGGAAACCAGCTAC
The DNA here is from genome assembly GCF_042728695.1 of Bacillus sp. NPDC060175. Classification (NCBI taxonomy): domain Bacteria; kingdom Bacillati; phylum Bacillota; class Bacilli; order Caryophanales; family Bacillaceae; genus Bacillus; species Bacillus sp. NPDC060175. The sequence continues at coordinate 76,150 of NZ_JBHWYR010000010.1, read as the reverse complement.
ACCAATACCTTGCGCGTAATCTGGTGTCCAAAATCCAGCTAGCGTACCATCTGTATTTTTAAATGAAAAGATTGGTTGTGATTTCGTCACTTCAACGAGCGGCGTATACGGTTTTTCTTGTCTTGGAACGGTTCTCGTTCTTACTTCACGGAACGTACCGTCCATTCGAATTGCATAAAATAAGTTTTTACTTGGCATTAATTCATGTAATAATGCTTCCACTTCTTCACGATTCATCGGACGCTCTACCGTATAACTCATTTCTTTTTCAAAAAATGTTACAGTCGCAAACGGTGTTGTTTCTTCCGGTTCTACTTTTTCTGCGGAGCCGTCTGAACGTAAATGATAAAATTCATTATCAAATGCGATCATTTCACCATCTAATTGATCAAATGTACCGATGCCGAAATCCCCGCGCTCTTTCAATTCTTCAAAGTTAATAACACCATCGTATATACCATCTAATAACGCAAGCATCGTTGAAGTTTGATATACTTCATTATTCGTTTTCGTTCTTTTCGCATCAATATCAATTACTTGTGCAACACTCATCTCACTCACGCCCATCTTAATTTAATTGATTTGGTAATAGTTTTTCACTTAACTTAATGTTGTCACGGTAATCGATTGGAATATCAACAATGACAGGGCCTTCTGCTTCTAACGCTTCTCTCAATACACCTTCTAATTCGTCTGGTGTATTAACACGAAGACCTATTGCACCGAAACTTTCTGCATATTTCACAAGATCAACATCGCCAAACTCTGTAGCTGATGTTCTACCATATTTCATCATTTGTTGGAACGCAACCATATCATATGTACCGTCTCTCCAAACGAGATGTACAACCGGTGCGTTTAAACGTACCGCTGTTTCTAACTCCATTGAAGAGAATAAGAAACCGCCATCACCTGACACGGAAACAACTTTTTTGCCCGGTTCAACTAAAGTAGCGGCAATTGCCCAAGGTAGTGCAACACCTAACGTTTGCATACCGTTACTAAATAATAGTCTACGTGGTTCATAAGAACGGAAACATCTCGCCATCCAAATAGAATGGGAACCGATGTCACACGTAACCGTTGTATCGTCACCAATTAAAGAACGCAGTGTACGGATGACTTGAAGTGGATGAGTAACACCTTCTGAAGCACGATTTGGAACTTCCGCTTGTTCTGATAATTTCGCGCGCAATCGTTCTAAAATTTCTTCTGATTTCGTAGATAGTACAAGTTTTGGTAATTCTTTCGCAATGCTATTTACAGTTAAAGCGATATCACCAATTAATTCACGCTCTGGTTGGTAATCATGATCGATATCTGCTTGATGATCATCAAGATGAATAATCGTTCTGTCCCCAAGTTTATTCCAGAATTTCGGATCATACTCAATTGGGTCATAACCGATAGAAATAACAAGATCCGCTTCTTCTAGTAAAATATCACCTGGTTGGTTACGGAATAATCCAACGCGGCCAAAGAAATGATCTTCTAACTCACGTGAAATTGCTCCAGCTGCTTGATATGTTTCAACGACAGGAAGCTCTGTATCCGCAATTAATTCACGAACCGCTTTCGTCACTTCATTTGTGCTCGCTCTCATACCGAGTAAAATAACTGGTAATTTCGCTGATTTAATTTTTTCTACTACATATGTAATTTCATATGTGGGAGCGATTCCAAGCTGTGGCTTAGAAAGCGCACCGATAGACCCTACAGTCGTTTCTGCAGTCATAACGTCTTGAGGAAGACTTACTAAAGTTGCTCCTGGATTTGTGGAAGTAGCACTTCGAAATGCATTTATCAGTGCTTCTGGCACATTATCAGGATGCTCTACTTCTACGCTATATTTTGTGATTGGTTCGAATAGTGCAGCATTATCCATAGATTGATGCGTACGTTTTAAGCGATCAGTACGCGGAACTGCACCAGCTAAAGCAACAACGGGATCACTCTCCGCATTCGCAGTAACAAGACCTGTCGCTAAATTTGATGTCCCTGGTCCTGAAGTTACAAGACATACGCCTGGTTTCCCTGTTAATCTACCAATAGCAGCTGCCATAAATGCTGCGTTTTGCTCATGACGACAAACAATTAACTCTGGTCCTCTTTCTTGCAGTACATCAAATACAGAGTCAATCTTCGCTCCTGGAATACCGAAAACATGTGTAACACCTTGTTTAATTAAACAATCAACAACAAGATCTGCTCCTCTTGTTTTTGTTTTCACGTCGTTTGCTTTTACACCTGTACTCAAACTAATCATCCCTTTATTTCATAATGTGTGTAATAAAGATTTTTATTTTATATACTTCACCACATTAATTAACATAGTGTAATATATCTTGTTTATCATTATAGTACAAATGCATTATTTTTCCAACTATATGAATTTGACAGTGTTTTGACAATTATTAAGGAATGCGCTTACAATCTTTTATTTATCTTAAAATACCATTCTGATATCCTCCTCTAGAAATATATAAAAAGACTTTCACCTATTCATGGTATTAACAATATTATAGTACCTTGTAAAAAACACTAGTAAGTGGTATATTTGTAAATAATTGAATACCCAATAATTGGAATTCAAATTTAGATTAGTATATATCCCGTAAATATATACACTTCAAAAGGTGCAGAAAGGTTATGCTATTTACTCAAAAACAGATAAGATTCCCAGATGTGATTAATCATTTTATAAAGGAAAGTGATTGTAATGAACAAAAGTGAATTTTTAGAACAACTTAGGTCCTCCCTACGAAATATGCCTAATTTAGAAAAGAAAGATATTATCTCGGAGTACGAAACTCATTTTATTAGCGGTAAACAGGACGGAAAATCTGAAGAAGAAATTTCTAAAAAGCTAGGAAACCCTAAAACTATCGCTAAAGAACTTAATGTTACATATGCAATAAGCAACGCTGACAAGAAACGAAGCCTCAAAAATATTATAACAGCAATATTTTCTGTTATGAGCTTAAGTGTTTTAAACTTTATATTTATCATTATCGCCTTTTTCTTATTACTCTTTCTATTACCGATTCTTCTAGCACTTATAATTGCCACACCATTGTTAATCATTTCACCTATTTTATTACTAGGATTAGGATTTTTTAAAGGATTTCATCAAATCAGTTATTCAGATGTATATAGTATGTTCATAGCTTTTTGCATCGGTTTACTAATTTCTGTGATATCTTACCAAATGATAAAACATGTATACTCAATTTTAGTAAAGTATTTAAAGTGGAATTTTGCCATTTTACAAAGATATTAATGAATGAAAAAGGAGATTAAAATGAAGAAATATACTTTATATCCACTCATACTGCTTACTCTTTTATTTATATCAGCTTGTTCACACAGTGCACAATCTAATGATACGAACAATACACAATCCGATAAATTAGACGATGTACAATCTATTAAAGATGTTACTATTAAAATTCCAGAAAATATATTTAACTCTCAAAAAAAGAACGAAAATATTAATGAAGACGAAATGAAACAAAATATAAAAAATTATTTAGATTATAGCGGAGAGTTATTTGAAAACACCGTTCCCCTTTCATCAGCCATGTCTGACGAGAATGTCACTGAATCCGACCGAGAGAAATTAAAAAAACTAATAGATTTAGCAAAACAAAATGATGCAAATTTCCATGATTTTATTAGTAACAACACTATACCTGATGATTACAAAAAGCCTTCAAAAGAAATCTATGAATTTATTTCATCGTCTACAGCTCTTTCAGTAGAACTAGATCAAGAAATAGAAAAAATCGCTCAAGATGGTAACTTATTCAAGGCCGATTTTTCTTTTACAAAGCGCTTTGAGAAAGTTAATGGTAGAAAGCAAAAAGAGATTGAAAAGTTTTTGAAAGAAAAAAATATTAGAACTGAGTATTTCAACAAATGATAAAATATTCAAAAATTGTAGAATCTATCATAAGCCCATTCAAAATAGTCACTAAAAAAGACTGTTTTGAATGGGCTTTTTTTGTGGATGAACTATCAAAATGCAATTCATCCATTTCCTAAACAAAAAAGACGCCCCTATATTCTAGGAGCGTCTTCTATCATTACGCTTGTTGCGCGCTATATAATTCTTCAAGTGGTTGCATAATGATTTTGTTAACGTCAGTGATAACGATATTTAAACGTTGCTCAGTTTCCATTAACTTTGTAATTTTTGCATCTTGTTGAATGCGAGCTACAACTTCTTGCGCTTTTTGGTTATCTTCTTCAGTGATTTCTTGACCTTGCATCATTTTTTGTTGTAGGCCAAGTTGCATTGTACGGAACTCTTCAAATAAGTTCTTTGAAGCTGCATCTCCTTGTACTGCTGCGTAGCTTGCTTTTAATGTTTGGAAGTCTTCGTTTTCAGCGATTGCTTTTTGTAATTCATATGCAACATCATGAATGTTTTTTGTCATTTTATTTTTCCTCCTTTAGAAGGCTAGCGCTTTTCGCTCGCACTGCCTTTTAAGTGCTTTTTATCCGCACCTCTTCTTACCATATCAAACTATGCAAGAGATGTGAAGAAATTTCACTTTTATTACTTAAGGAACAGGAGCAACAAGCCTTGAATAAATCCAATCGTTCCTCCTAATAATGCCCCTAAATATGTAATCATCTTCAACTCATTTTTTGTAATAGATAGTACAAGATCTTCTAGTCTTTCTGTAGAAAATGTAGACACTTCTTGCTGGACAATTTCCGCAAGCTGTAGATTTTTCAATATGCTCTCTACATTTTCTGTTCCCCACTTCAAGCCTTTCGTTACTGCGCTTGGAACTACTTTTTCAATAACCGTTTCTCGAACTGGTTCACATACTTTCTGCACAGATTGATTTAAAAATCTACTTACTGTTTCCTCTACTTGAGCCGCTGACAATATGGAGCTTACGATCATTTCTTTCTCTACAAACGTTTCTAATTCTTGTACGTCTCTTCCTTTTAACTTTTCCCACTCTTTTTGCAGTACATCAGTTAAAAGCCGCTCTGTTCCATCTTGTCCTAAAAACTTAATTACTTCCGGCTGCACACGATCCACTAAACTTACATTCCCTAAAAACATACCGACTAAATTAAGCAATGTCCCGCGAGAAGCGAAAAAGTCATCAATCATTTTTGAAAGGCGTGCCTTTCCTTCTTCACTTTCAAAAAAGCTAATTCCTCTTTTCAAAATAAAAGATGCTACATTCGGAATCGTATTCTCTATTTTTTCATGAACAGAATGAGGTAAAGCCTGTTCCCATGTATATGTATAGTACTCTGCTAAAAATGCATGAATTTTTTCTGTAATAATATGTTCGATTTTTTGAGTCGCCTCTTCTTCTACATGTTCTAAATTCCATTTTTCTAACATATCCCGTAACGACTGTTCATTTGTAATTACTTTATCAACTTCCACTTGTGCCCAGCGAATTAAACTGGCTTGAAACTCTTCATTTGTTAATTTCTTTCCGATTCCTTCTGGTGTTAACAAATGGTCTACAACCATTTTCCCTAATTGAACAGCAAGCTCATCGCGGCGCTTCGGAATTAACCCTGGCGTAAATGGAACTTGAAACTTCCCAATATAAATAGGACGATGAGGACGAAATAACATTTTTATTGCTAAATGATTTGTGTACCCTCCAATAATCGCCCCAAGTCCTGTCGTTGTTAGCATATTCAACCATATATTCATCACAATCAACCTTTCACTTCTCTAAAACTATAGCATATCATCATACGGACAAAAGTATAATGGTATAAAAACGTATTTGCAATATATAGCTTCGCCTATTATGCAAACATCTTATTAATAAAGGAGTGATTTCGTTGGTTCTTGGTCTTTTAACTTCCGGGCTCCATCACGAGCAAACGTATTACACCGAAATCGCTAAGCGCGCTCGTCTCTATCATAACGTCGTCGCCCAATTCACACCGTTTAGCATTGATTCAAAGACAGATCTTGTTTCCGGTCTTATTTACGATACAGATACAGGAAATTGGATAAATCAAACCTTTCCCATTCCTTCATATATATATGATCGTTGTCATTTCAAAGAGGATGAGGAATTCCAACAAGCAAATGCGATTATTCATTCATTACACAAACGTTCTTCCACTACTTTTTTAAACAACACACTTATTAATCCAAGCGATTTGCACAATCTTTTTTTTACTAATAAACGTCTTTCCCCTTACGTACCAAAAATAAAAAAAGGAACAGTACAAGGAATTTTTAAATTACTACTAGAAACAAGAGATATTATTATAAGACCAATCAATATACATTCCAATGAAAATTTATATCGGGCCACTTACAAAAATAAAACATTTCATATCGATACAGTAAATGAACAGCAGCATACTTCTACTCAATTCAAACGAACAGATGAATTTATATCATGGTGCAAATCCAACGTACACTCATCCCGTTATATGATTCATCCAATGTTACAACCTCCAAATCAACTATCATATCCGATTCATGTTCGAACCATTATGCAAAAAAATAAAGAACAGACTTGGAACGTTCTCGGTCAATTTATACAAAAATCTTCCTTCCCAGCACAATTTTTACTTTCAGCAACAGAACGTTCTAAGTTACATCCGTTTTCTAAAATTAAATATTTACTTTCTCCAACTGGCGTTCAATTATTGAAAGATGCTTTACATGATGTTGTAAGTGAAGTGTTTAAAACACTCGATCAGTCCTATTCGTCATTATTTGAATTAGAGCTTTCTACCATTATGGATCAAAAAGGTGCCATTTGGCTTATGTACGTCAATACGATGCCGTCTTACGAAGTTTATACTAGGTACAACGACGAACTGGCTGAACAAATTTTTCATGGTCCATTAAAGTTTAGCCGATTTACACCATAACGAAAGGAGGAAACCCCCGTTGAAAGAGCACATATATACATTAAGTATCTCAGATGAGAATCCAAATAGTATTACTTTACCTTACGTTTTTTCTATTACACCACCAATTACATCCCTGTCCTTTGGCTTACGTTATATTACATGTGAGAATATTAAAATTCATTATTCATTCACTCGAGAAATCATTATTGGAGAACAAATTGCAGCTAAACTTTTACTACCGCATTCAGCAACAATCCATGCCTTCATACAAAATCAAACAATTGTTTTCGGTCCATTAATCGGGATTTTCACAACTGGCTTTAACGATGATTCTAATTCTCCTTTAGGAAATCGTTCTGCTTCTCTCAGTGAGTTACTAACACCACCATTCACATTGCAACCATTTGTATTTGTCTTTGGCATTCAACATATAAACTGGGAAGAGGAAACCATTGAAGGGTACTTCTTTCAAGAAAGCAAATGGGTAAAAAACAAAGTCCCTTTACCAAATGTCATTTACGACCGTTTACCAAATCGGCAAGCAGAAAATTACAAACCTATCGTAAGAGCAAAGAAAAGATTAGAAAGCGACTATGCGATTCCGTGGTTTAATCCAGGGTTTTTCAACAAATGGGAAGTGCACCAACTTTTAATGAAAGAAGATTCGATTAAACCATTCTTACCAAAAACAGAGGCATTTCAGCATTTTGAACAAGTAGAACGACTTCTCGGTACGTATAAGTATATTTATATGAAACCCATACACGGTAGCTTCGGAAGAAATATTCATCAAATACGCTATTCTCAAACTGATAATCGCTACTATTGTCGTTATCGTGAAAATGAACAAAATAAACTAAGAAAGTATCAATCATTAGAAGCACTTCTTAACCATGTGTTAAGAGGACATGATTTAAAAAAGTTTATCGTACAACAAGGTATCTCACTGCTCCGCTTCGAAGGGCAACACGTCGATTTTCGCATTCATACAAATAAAAATCATTTTGGTAATTGGGTCGTCAGTGCAATCGTCGCGAAAATCGCCGGCAAAGGTAGCTTAACAACTCATGTAAATAGCGGTGGTGATACGAAATTACTTCAGGAACTGTTTCCTGATTCAACAAAGCAAGTTCAAATTGAAAATAAACTAAAACAAACAGCCTTACAAATCAGTTATGCACTCGACCAACAAGTAACCGGGAACATTGGAGAAATTGGTTTTGACATTGGTTTAGACACCGCGGAAAATCCGTGGCTATTTGAAGCAAATTCTAAACCGGGGCGAACTGTATTCCAAGATGAAAAGTTAAAAGAGCAGAGTGAACTTACGCGCCAATTATTTTATGAATATGCCATCTATTTAACTGAACATTCTTTGTGCGGTCCGAAAGAAAAAACATCTCAAATCCAATCGAATACTGCACCTGAAAACGGAAATATCCCGTCCCCTATGATTAACTCGAAAATACAAATACAAAAACTTCCACCTCACTCATAAGGTGGAAGTTTTCTATTTATCCCGCTATTTGCGGACAGTAAGACTCCCACCTCAAAATTTGGAGAATGCGAGGAAGTTAGGTGAGAGTCGGGCTGATAATCAGTGGGGGATGAACAAAACCCCCACTGATTAAAGTTTCACTTTATACAAACTTCACTACAACTTCCGTTTCCACATTACATACTCCACAATAAAAAATATGATTGCAGTACTCATTTGAATTATTATGTGTTAAACCATCTACCGCACTTAATAAGTCCTGATCCATATATGCACTGTAATCATCTATGTAATCTACAGCTTTCCCATAATCTTGGAGTATTCCTTGGCAATTTTGACAAGAATATGTTTGTGATTCTAGCGCGTTGCAAAGCGGGCAAATTCCCATCGTTATTCCTCCATACGTTGTCGTTTAAAAGCCTGTAAAAAAAACCTCTTTTTTTAGATTGAAAAGAGCATCTAGCCTTGCGTAGACGCGGTTAGTTCCTTTTTCTACCCCATCCCGAGTTAAAACAGAACTATGCAGTTGCTACCGATTTAATTTTCATTTTACTAAGCTGGAATTTTTCTCACTTTAACAAATCATAGGTTAAGTAAGCCAAGCTGGTTATACAAAGAAAAAACGCATATGATTTCGCTCTTAGTTTAGCCTTCTTTCTTAAAAATACAACGATTACTCTTATTTCATAATTTACGAAATGATGAAATATTTTTTACAAAATTTACAAATTATTATTTTGTATATCTTTCTAGGTAACATCCATACTATGAGTACAAACTTAATTACCGATGGATTAGCGCCAAACGGGGCGATAATATCTGGTTCAAATCCAGCTAGTCCAACCAAAAAAACTTTTATAACTCTAAGGAGGATATATTCCTATGGCAAACCAAAGTTCTTACAATCAATTAGTAGTACCAGGTGCAACAGCAGCAATCGATCAAATGAAGTACGAAATCGCTCAAGAATTTGGTGTACAATTAGGAGCAGATTCTACGGCTCGCGCTAACGGTTCTGTTGGTGGAGAAATTACAAAACGTTTAGTTGCAATGGCTGAGCAAAGTCTTGGCGGATTCCAAAAATAAATATATATGGCAAAAAGGTCTCAGGGCATATGCCCTGAGACCTTCCTTAATTTATTGCAACATTTGTAAAAACTTCTTCGTTCGTTCTTCTTTTGGGTTTGTAAATACATCTTCCGGTGTACCTTGTTCGACAACGACACCGCCATCCATGAAAATAACACGGTTCGCAATTTGATGAGCAAAGCGCATTTCATGCGTTACAATGACCATCGTCATTCCTTCTTTAGCAAGTTCTTTCATAACCTTTAAAACTTCTTGAACTAGTTCAGGATCAAGAGCTGACGTTGGCTCATCAAATAGTAATACTTCCGGCTCCATCGCAAGCGCACGAGCGATCCCGACGCGCTGTTGTTGTCCGCCTGATAATTGGAACGGATATAAATCCACTTTATCCGCAAGACCAACTTTTTCAAGGAAGTAGTTCGCTTTTTTCTTCGCTTCTTCTTTCCCCATCTTTTTCACTGTAACGAGCCCTTCCATTACATTGTGAATTGCTGTTAAATGCGGGAATAGATTATGGTGCTGGAATACCATACCTGTTTGCGTACGAAGATTTACAATATCTTTCTTCGATACTTTTTTAGAGAAATCGAGCTCTTTATTACCGATGCGAATGCTACCAGCGTTCGGCGTTTCTAGCACATTGAGGCAACGCAAGAATGTCGTTTTACCAGATCCAGATGGCCCGATAATAACAACAACTTCGCCCTTCTCAACTGATAAGTCTATATGTTTTAGTACGGTATTATCTCCGAAACTTTTTTGTAAATGTTGAATTGAAATCATAAAAACAAAAACTCCTTTTATGAAAGGGTTATTTTAGAGTATAACGTTCTGAACGTTTTTCTAATATTTGTTGCACGATAGATAATAAGAAGCAAATTACCCAATAAATTAGACCTGCTTCGAAATAAACAATTAAAAACTCATAGTTCATTGCCGCGATTTCCTGCGCTTTTCGGAACATTTCTGTTACTAAAATTAACGACGCTAATGACGTATCCTTCAATAAGCTAATAAATGTATTCGAAAGCGGCGGAATAGATACACGCGTTGCTTGCGGTAAAATAACACGTTTTAATGCTTGCGGATATGTCATCCCAATTGTATAAGCTGCTTCCCACTGTCCTTTCGGAATAGAAAGAATAGAAGCACGAATAATTTCAGATGCATATGCACCGACATTTAATGAAAAACCAACAATTGCTGCTGTATATGGCTCAACCTCAATATTAAGAGTTGGAAGGCCATAGAAAATAATAAATAACTGTACAAGAAGTGGCGTTCCGCGAATGATAGATACATAGATACGAGCAATCCATTGTAAAATACGACTACCTGAAATACGCGCGAGCGCTGTTAACGTCGCAAGTATAATACCGATAATAAATGTAATAAGCGTTAACGGAATTGTCGTAAAGACAGCTTCCTTCAGCATAGGCGCGAAGGAAGTCTGCATAATATCTATCCAAGTAGACAATCGATCTGACATCAATGCACTACTTAGAAACATTTTCACCGAACCATTTTTTCGTTATTTTATCGTACGTACCATCTTTTTTCATATCTTCTAACGCTTTATTTACTTCTTGTACAAGTTTGTCGCTACCTTTACGGAATAAGAATCCACTTTGTGACGCTTCTTTTTCTGTATCTACAATTTTAATTTTTGCATCTTTTTTCGTTTCTAAATAGTTTAACACTGATAATTTATCATTGATTGTGAAATCAACGCGGCCAGAACTTAATAATTCTGCTGCTTGGCTAAATCCTTCTACACCTGTGATTTCCGCACCATTTTTCTTAGCAATATCTGCGTAGTTACTTGTTAAAGATTGTGCTCCTTTTAATCCTTTTACATCAGCAAATGTAGCAGGTTTATCTTTATCTTTCGCAATAACTAATGCTGCTGAAGAAGAAATATATGGACTAGAGAAGTCATATTTCTTTTGGCGATCTTCACGAATACCAACTTCGTTCGCAACCATATCGAAACGTTTTGCATCTATTCCTGCAAGTAAGCTATCCCATTGTGTTTCTTTAAATACAGGTTTTACACCTAAACGTTTTGCAACTTCTTCTGCTAATTCAACGTCAAATCCAGTTAATTTATCCTTTGAATCGTGGAACGTAAATGGTGGATATGTACCTTCTGTACCAATTACAAGCTCACCGCTTTGTTTTATCTTCTGTAACGCATCTTGACTAGCTGTATCTTTTTTCTCTTCTTTGCCGCAGCCCGCTACAATCCCAATCGCTAATGTAGTTACTGCAAGCACTGAAAATAATTTTTTCATGATGGTAGTCCTCCAAGTATTCTGATAGGAATTTAAAAACTATATTGATTGTATGCAATTTCGAACAATTTTTCAATAAAAATGTTCTTATTTAGTTTATCCTTTTTCTTCATAATCAAACAAAACGGAAAAATACTGCTACATACAAAAAATAAGTAACATTTTTTAATATAGCATTTATAAAGAAAAAGGTAAAACAATACTTACTTATTTATAAGTTTTTCTGTCGGTGAAATATATTAACTTCTGAGCGGACAATCCAATCAAAAAAGAACTTGCGAAAATCGCAAGTTCTTCTAAAAATTAAGCGCTCTGGTTTCCTTCCATTTGCGTTTTGTACATATCGTAATAGCGCCCACGCTTTTTCATTAATTCATCATGGGAACCTTTTTCCAAAATCGTTCCTCTATCAAGCACAATAATTTGATCAGCACTTTTAATTGTTGACAGACGATGAGCGATAATAAACGTCGTTCGTCCTTTTTTCACAACTTCTAGCGCTTGTTGAATCATCGCTTCTGTTTCTGTATCAATGCTAGAAGTCGCTTCATCTAAAATTAAAATAGCAGGATCAAAAGCAAGTGCCCTAGCAAACGATATAAGCTGACGTTCTCCGGTTGAAAGTGTACTTCCTTTCTCCGTAATTTTTTCATCTATGTTGTTTGCAAACCTTTCAGCACCAACATCACGTAACGCCTTTACGATGCGATCTTTTGAAATCCCTTCATTTTCTAAGCTTACATTGGATGCCACTGTCCCACTAAATAAAAACGGATCTTGTAATACAATTCCCATATGTTCACGTGTTGCTTGTTTCGGCATCTTTGTTACATCGTGACCATCAATCGTAAGCTTCCCTTTTTGAAATTCATAAAATTGAAAGAGCACATTCATAATTGAACTTTTTCCTGATCCAGTATGGCCGACAAGTGCCACTGTCTCCCCTTGTTTCGCTTCAAAAGAAATATTTTTTAACACTTCATCTTTTCCATTGTAAGAAAACGAAACATTATCGAATTTCACATTTCCGGTTAAGCGAGGCATACGTTCTTCTTCTACTGCCTCTCCCTTTTCCTCTAGCAATTCAAAGACACGCTCTGATGCAACACGCGATTGCTCTAAGTTAGCAAGTTGGTTCACCATGTTCGTAATTGGCGAGAATAACCTCGTTAAATAATCGACGAAAGCATAAAGTATCCCAAGTGAAACGATGCCCGAAGCGCTTAATGAAGCACCACCGAAATACCAAATTACACCTGTAAAAGCGATGTTTCTTAATACAGACACTAAATTATGCGAAGTTGCTGCATTTAAATTTAAAATTTTATTTTGATATTTAAAATAATCGCCATTGAGTTCCTCAAATTCCTTCTTCGTTTCACGCTCTTGACGAAATGCTTGAATAATTGGCATCCCTTGAATCGATTCATTCACTGTTCCGTTAATATCCGATAAACGCGAACGCATTTTATGATTGTATACAGACGCATACTTTCTATACATAATCGCCCAAACAATTAAAATTGGGATGATAAGTAAACATAGCGCCGCCAGTTTTACATCAAGTAAAAATAGCGCAGCGAAAATCCCGATAATATAGATGATACTAGAGACGAATGTCGCAAGCACTGTTACATATAAATCACGAATCGCTTCTGTATCATTCGTTACACGCGATACAATTTTCCCTGCTGGTAAATGGTCAAAATAACGAATTGGCAACGTTTGAATATGGGAAAAGACGTCTTCCCTCATAATTTGAATAATTTTGTTTGCTGCCTTCTGTAAGAAGAATTGCTTTCCGTATGCAAATAATGATACGACTACTAATAAAGCGAAATATCCACCACCGAGTAGTAATAGTCGGTTTATTTCTGGTTTATAAAACGCAAATACTTCTTCTTTCGTTAAGGCTTTCACTTTATACACTTGCACTGCCTTACCACTTTGTACTGTAAGCATATCACCCTTAACAGAACGCGTTCCTTCAAGCGTTATTTTATTCGGTACAAAATAGTACTGAAAACCAACTTGAATCACTCGGACCTCTTTCCCTTTTTGCTCACCTTCCTCAAAGCGATCACTTCGCTTATAAAAGGCTCCATTATATGAAACAGCATCCTCACTCTTCTCTGTTTCATACCAAGGTCTCTCTATTCCAACGATATGCTCATCAATCATCGTTTTTGCGACGAAAGGACCCGCGAGTTCTGCAATGACGAAAACAAATAGCATCGCCATCGCTGCAAAAATCGGCCCTTTAACTTTCATCGCATATTGAAATAACCGTTTTGAAACACTCATATTTTCACCCCACTATCCGCACTTTCACTTTCACTTTCACTTTCACCTTGTTGTCTGTCGAACTGCTCAGCATACCAGCCCCCATTTCGAACGAGCGCTTCATGCGAACCTTCTTCAATAACTTCACCGTTATCCATAACGAGAATCCAATCAGCATGCTGCACCGCTGATAAACGATGCGTCGTTATAATCGTCGTCTTCCCGCTTCTTTCTGTTCGTATATTTTCAATAATTGCTGCTTCTGTGCGAGCATCAACAGCTGATAAAGAATCGTCCAAAATTAAAATTTCTGGATTTTGAATAACAGCCCTCGCAATAGAAATCCTTTGCTTTTGCCCACCGGATAAAGAAACACCTTTCTCTCCAACAAGCGTTTCTAAACCTTCTGGTAAAAACTCTAAATCCTTTTTAAACGCAGCTATTTCAATCGCTTTTTCAAGTTCTTCTTCAGTCGCTTCTCTATTTCCAAATAAAATATTTTCCTTCGCTGTTTTTGAAAACAAAATGTGCTCCTGAGGTACATACCCAATCCAGCCAAGTACGTTATCATTCGTAATTTTATCTAGCTTCACATCAGAAACCGCAATATCCCCTTCCCCAAGTGGATATTGACGAAGAAGCTGACGAACGAGCGTCGTTTTCCCGCTTCCTGTTTTCCCAACAACTCCAAGTGTGTCTCCTTGTTTTAATGAGAACGAAACATTTTTTAAATTTGTTTCAATTGATGAAGGATATGAAAAAGTAACGTTATCAAACTGAATGTAATCTGGCTCTTGTACAACCTTTGGATTTTTCGGATTCTTTACATCTGGTTCATAAGCTAACGTTTCATTTACACGATCGAGCGAAGCATTTCCTCTTTGCATAACATTAATCAATTCACCAATTGCAAACATCGGCCAAATCATCATCCCTAAATAGACGTTAAACGAAACGAGCTCGCCAAGTGTCACTTTTGATTGGAATACGAGATATGCACCGTACACTAAACCAATTAAATAACTAAGACCGACGAGCATTTTCACAGTTGGCTGGAATAATGCATCGATTCTTGCTACTCTCATATTTTTCTCGTATACGTCATCTCCTAAATGATGAAACCTTTCTTGATCAGCGTTCTCCTGTACGTACGCACGAATAACGCGCACACCCGCAATTGATTCAAGCACTTTATCGTTCATATCTCCGAACGCATCTTGTGCGACTGTAAATCGTTCATGTAATTTCTTTCCGTATCTATTCATCGCATACGCCATAATCGGAAGCGGTATAAGCGCAGCAAATGTTAGTTGCCAACTAATTGAAAAGCCCATCATACAAACGATTGTAAGCATATATAGACTAGAATCAACGAGCGTTAATATACCAAAACCTGCTGTCATGGAGATTGCTTTTAAATCATTTGTCGCTCTCGCCATTAAATCGCCAGTACGATTTTTTTGATAAAACGTCGGTGTCATCTTAAGTAAATGCCCCATAAATTTTGAACGCATCGTTTTCTCAAGTACGAACGCACCGCCAAATAGTTGGTGCTGCCAAATGAAAGTAAGCACATACCCACCAATCGTTACCCCAAGTAAAATAAAAATATATTGCATAATCGCCTCGTTCGTTAAGGCTCCTGTTTTAATGTTATCAATTGTAATTCCTAATACTTTCGGAGGAATTACCTCTATCACGTTTACAATTAAAAGTACCCCAATTGCGATACTATACCTTTTCCAATGCTCCCTAAAAAACCATCTTAACTTTAGTAATACTGAAAACAATGTAACCTCTCCCTTCTCGTTCTCGTTTGATGAAGGCTTCTTTATCCACTATCTAGAGTCATCTCATTTACATTTCGAAAACCATAACATTTCATCACATTTTTCCACCTTCCAAATTCTGATTTTTATAGTAACCATACAAAGTATGGAAACAAGCAAATTAGACAAAAAAAAAGCATACCGCCGCTTGACGATATGCAAAGGAATGCATAAAAGCGTACGTTACGATATACGCAACGTACGCTTCTCATAAGACAAAAAAGTCCTATATATCCGCACGGGTTGCGTAATAATATGAATGTTTTCCGCCGTTTAATACAGCTAAGCCCATTACATTTACGATTACAATCATTACGCACACCCCCTTCATTTATTTTCCATTTATAATCTTACAACTTTATTGAGTATTCTGTCAATTATTTTTTTCGTTATAGATTAAAATAATTTTTTATCACAAAAAATGAAGAATGGTTCATAACACGATAAATAAGTTTGAAATGAGGGAATATTCTGCAAGAAAGGGCATACAAAATAAAAAAAGAATAAGAAATCGTTTTCACAAACATTTCATTTGAAAAATGTTATCAAACCCCCTACAATCACCTTATACTCACTCTTACAAGTTGCTATTTTAGGAGGACTAATCATGACAACTAGCAATACGTACAAATTTTATTTAAACGGAGAATGGAGAGAAAGCTCTTCAGGTCAAACAATTGAAATTCCATCTCCATACTTACACGAAGTAATTGGTCAAGTACAAGCAATTACTCGCGGAGAAGTAGATGAAGCAATTGCATCTGCAAAAGAAGCTCAAAAATCATGGGCTGAAGCTTCTCTACAAGATCGCGCAAAATATTTATATAAATGGGCTGATGAGCTCGTAAATATGCAAGATGAAATTGCCGATATCATTATGAAAGAAGTCGGTAAAGGATATAAAGATGCGAAAAAAGAAGTTGTTCGTACAGCTGACTTCATTCGTTACACGATTGAAGAAGCTCTTCATATGCACGGAGAAAGCATGATGGGCGATAGCTTCCCTGGCGGAACGAAATCTAAACTTGCGATCATTCAACGCGCACCACTTGGTGTTGTGTTAGCAATCGCACCATTTAACTACCCAGTAAACTTATCTGCTGCAAAACTTGCACCAGCATTAATGATGGGTAACGCTGTTATCTTTAAACCAGCAACTCAAGGTGCAATTAGCGGTGTTAAAATGGTTGAAGCACTTCATAAAGCTGGACTTCCAAAAGGTCTTGTAAACGTAGCTACTGGACGCGGTTCTGTAATTGGTGACTACTTAGTAGAACACGAAGGCATCAATATGGTATCGTTCACAGGTGGTACAAACACAGGTAAGCACTTAGCGAAAAAAGCTGCAATGATTCCACTTGTATTAGAACTTGGTGGTAAAGACCCTGGTATCGTTCGTGAAGATGCTGACTTACAAGATGCTGCAAATCATATCGTAAGCGGTGCATTCTCTTACTCTGGTCAACGTTGTACAGCTATTAAACGTGTACTTGTACACGAAAACGTAGCGGACGAGCTTGTTAGCTTATTAAAAGAACAAGTAGCTACATTATCAGTTGGATCTCCAGAACAAGACAGCACAATCGTTCCATTAATCGACGATAAATCTGCTGACTTCGTTCAAGGTTTAGTTGATGACGCTGTAGAAAAAGGTGCAACAATCGTTATCGGTAACAAACGTGAGCGTAACTTAATTTATCCAACATTAATCGACCACGTAACAGAAGAAATGAAAGTTGCTTGGGAAGAGCCATTCGGCCCAATCCTTCCAATCATCCGTGTTTCTTCTGATGAACAAGCAATTGAAATTGCTAACAAATCAGAGTTCGGTCTGCAAGCAAGTGTCTTCACAAAAGACATTAACAAAGCATTTGCAATTGCTAACAAAATCGAAACTGGTTCTGTTCAAATTAACGGACGCACAGAGCGCGGCCCTGACCACTTCCCATTCATCGGTGTAAAAGGTTCAGGTATGGGCGCACAAGGTATTCGTAAGAGCCTTGAGTCTATGACACGTGAAAAAGTAACTGTATTAAACTTCGTTTAATCTTATATGTGGAAGCTGATCTAATGTTTAGATCAGCTTCTTTTTATTTCAAAACCTTATTCATTCTCAATAACAAACTCTTCTCTATAATCTGATTATTAATATATCCATTGACGTATAAAAATACATTTGTTACTCTTAAACATGTTAATTTAATACATAAATCCTCATTCGTATCTCGGTGAGGTAGAGGTTGCAGTCATTAAGAGTATCATTTCAGGAGATGTAGTGGCATTGATGAAGAAATGAGAAAGGAATGATTGCCGAAGTAAATCGTGTCCACCATGCACGCTTGCTGGGTCTGCATTTAATAAGTGCAGAACTGTCACAAACGTTTCGTTTGTGGAGAGCTATCGAGAGGTATGTCGTGGGTTTCTTATAAGATAGAAAGCATGTAGCGGCAAATTACGTGCTTTTTTTGTTTTGTTTGGACCTTCTCTTCCTTATCAGGAAGACATACATATCTCCTCGCTTGACTTGGTTATACTAACTTTGGAGGTATTTTCTATGCAACAAAAAAAATGGGGCTTTTGGGTACTAACAGCTTTCGTTGTTGGTAACATGGTTGGCGCTGGTATTTTCATGGTGCCAAGTACGTTAGCACAAACCGCAAGCCCACTCGGTGTCACTTTAGCTTGGCTCACAACAGGGTTTGGTGTTTTAATGCTAGCTCTTGTTTTCGGTAATTTAGCAATTCGTCGTCCTGATTTAACAACGGGACCACAAAGTCATGCATATGCTTTATTCTCATCACCAAAAAAGAAAAAAATGGCTGGTTTCAGCATGGTGTGGGGATATTGGGTTGCAAACTGGGCAAGTAACGTTGCGATCATTACATCTTTCGCGGGATATTTATCACTCTTCTTCCCGATTATGAAAGATACGCGACTATTATTTTCAATCGGCTCGTTCGATATAGAAGTCGGAAAGCTCATTACATTTACTATTTGTTCCGTCTTACTTTGGGGAACTCATTTAATATTAACAAACGGTGTAAGCGGAGCTGGGAAACTAAACTTCTTAGCAACAACAACGAAAGTAACTGGATTCCTTTTATTCATCGTCGTTACTTTATTTGCATTCGAAGCTTCAAAGTTTGGACAATGGTACACACCAATGATCGATAAAGAAGGCGTATCACACGGTCTCCTTTCACAAGTAAATTTAGCGGCTCTTACAACGCTTTGGGCATTTATTGGGATTGAATCAGCGGTTCTTTTATCCAACCGAGCTACTTCTCCCAAAACGGTAAAACGCGCGACTGTTGCTGGTTTATTAATAACAGTTGCAATTTATTTAGGAATTACAATTTTAACAATGGGTGTACTTCACGTTGATAAATTACAAGCTTCTGAACGTCCATTAGCAGACGCATTAAACGCTGCAATGGGTCACGGCGGCGGGAAACTTATGGCATTACTTGCTCTTACTTCCCTATTCGGTTCAATATTAGGCTGGATTTTATTAAGCTCAGAAGTACCTTATCAAGCAGCAAAAGAAGGTTTCTTCCCTTCCTTCTTCGCAAAAACAAATAAAAAAGGAAGTCCAATTCATTCACTACGATTAACAAACATTATGTCGCAAGTGTTCTTATTCTCAACACTATCTGGAACCATTGCGGAAGCTTATACATTCGTTATTACAGTATCAACTTTAGCCTACCTCATTCCATATCTCGTTTCACCAATCTTCCAGTTAAAACTGGTCGCAACTGGTGAAACTTATAAAAATGAGTTACGGGCAAGAATTATAGATGGTGTGGTCGCAGTCATTGCAATTTGCTATGCGTTATGGGTTATTAAAACAGGCGCGTCCGATATAAAAACATTCCTTCTCGGAATTGGTTTATTCGTAATCGGCTTTGCCTTCTATCCATTAATGAATCGTGATCAGAAAAAAAATAACGAAAAGAAAAACGAGCAAGTTGCGTAACGCAATTTGCTCGTTTTTTCTTTTATAAAACATATATAATAGAATAAAGAGGTGAAAAACATGTCAATCGAATCATTATGGAGCAATCGCTTCCAACAACATATTCAAAATATCATTACATACTTTGCACGTATGATTAACGGTTTACTATATAGCTTTATCTTTATTTCATGCGTTGGTGCATACTATTATGCTCAGTTTCTAAAAACATCTCCTTCTAAAGGAATATCTTTAATACTCATAACGGTCGTACTTACATTTATTATAACGAGATGCCCAATCCGTACATTTATTCAACAACCTGATGCTGTCTATTTACTTGCATTAGAAGAGAAATTAACATCTTATTTCAAAAAATCTCTTCTATATAATTACATCATTCAGCTTTTCCCGCTAATATTTACGTTCCTTATTCTCGTACCGCTTTCACTGCAATCATTACAATTGACCGTACCTTTCTTATGTACAATCTTTATCGTTTTAATGATTTTAAAAGGCTGGAACATATACATACATTGGATATGGCGTGATAGTTATGAAAAAAGCATATGGCTTATCATTCGTATTACTTGTAACGTACTTATCATTTACATGCTGTTTTATACAGCAAATGTGATCGTATTAGGCGGAGTACTCTTACTTCTTGCTTTCCTACTTCTATATACGAAAAAACAACCCACAAAACGAATACCGTGGGAATACATAATCGAGCAAGAAGAAAAAATAGACATACGCTTTTATCAATTCGCTAGCATCTTCACCGATGTTCCGCAGTTAAAAAAACAAGTAAACAAAAGAAAATGGCTTACCAATTGGATTGAACCTTTATTACATAAAAAACGAGCAACTTTCTTCTATTTACATACACTAGCGTTTTTACGTGGAAATGATTATTTCGGTATATATATTCGCTTGGGGTTGATCGGTGCTTTCGCCTTATATTTTATACCAAACATATACGTAAAAGGCGCTATCGCTTATATCGTCCTATATATGATTTCTATGCAACTTCGTTCTCTGTGGAAATATTTTTCAGGAAATATTATCGTAGCATTATATCCAATTGATACTGAAAAACGAATGAATCAATTTCTTCGCTTAATCTTTATATTGCTAAGCATTCAACTCATTGTATTTTCAAGTGTTATACTCATTGCCACAGGACAATTACTACATGCTTTGATTATTATGGTAATCGGTGTACTTTGGATAAGGTTTATTATTGTACCAAAAACGAAGAAACGCATTTCTTCATTTTAACCAAAAAGAGGCTGCACATAACAGCCTCTTTTCTCGTCCTAAAATTTCTAATCACTTTTCGTAGGCATTTCTCATATAGTGAAAATGACTATACAATTCCTATCCATACGTTAAATAATGATTTCGCACATATAAAGTGAAACTTTAATCAGTGGGGGTTTTACCCATTCCCCACTGATTATTAGCCCACACCAATCGGGCAATTATCTCCCACCTAACTTCCTCGCATTCGCCGAATTTTGAGGTGGGAGTCTTACTGCCCGCAAATAGCGGGGTAAATAAAAAAGATAGGAGCTCTATTATGAACAACAATCCGCCTTCAACGCCCCAAAACAACTCAGAAGAAAATAGCCGTGACATTAAATTGCAAACATTACGGGTCATCGGACTCATCGTCCTCATTAGTGGTTATATCCTCGTCGCTCTCTCAGAAGTAGGTGAGCTGAAAAACTTATTAACAAATCCAAATGCCAATCCTGATTTAGCTGAAGTTGATCCATTTTAAAAATGATATAAAAAGCGATCCTCAGTATAACTGGTTCGCTTTTTATATAGTTTACCCAATCTGAGAAACATTCCTTTCATCCTGATACTTCTCTTTCTCTATCGCCTTCATAAATAATAAAATACTGCTCATACCAACAATAAAGTACAGAGCACTCATGCCCCAAGATGCAATTAATGAACCTAACATAACTCCTAATGCCCCATTCATTTTTGCAAATTGAAAGACCATTCCGTTAATCGCCATATAAGAACCTCTTGCCTCATCCGGCACCATATCCGCCATAATAGATTGACGAACTGGCACATACATTATCTCTCCTACCGTTTGAAAAAGCCCAGCAATTAATAAAATCCATAAGCTATTGCTCGTTCCGAGTATTGTAAATCCAATTGTATAAATGAATAACCCTACATATAAGATTTTTAAATCGTTGAAGCTTTTCAGCATTTTAATAAGAAGCGCTGAACATAAAACAATTAAAATTGTATTCTCTGCTGAAATCCAGCTCAGCATTCGAATCCCCGTTAAATCAAACGTAAAACCATTACCAAAGAAAAAGTGCACCGTTTCAAATTCCTTCTGCAAACGTATTCCTAAATAATTATTAATTTGAAATTCTAACGATAATGTACATATACTCGCTGCACAAAAAATTAAAAACGCCCGGTCTTTCATAACAACTTTATAACTATCCGCCATATCTCTTAATACATTTTTCTTCTCTTCTGTTTTCCGAGCCACATACACTTCTTCCATATATACAGCCATCACATATAAAGTAATGATCGCAACAACCGTTAATACGATAAACAATTGTAATCTATAGTTTTCAAAAAGTAGCCCACCAAATATCGCTCCAATTGCAATGGATAAGTTAATAGCCCAGTAGTTAATGCTGTACATGATTTTTCGATTTTCAGGTGTACTCACATCTATTAACATCGCCTCGGTCGCTGGATTCATAAGCCCAGATCCTAAGCTGTTCACTAGCATAAATACAAATGTTAGCCACGGTGAATCTACATAATCTGAGTTCGCAATTCCCATACAAGCAATAGAAACAACTTGTATACTTTGACCGATAATCATTACTTTTTTACGCCCAAGTCGATCGCCAATATACCCGCCGTATAAACCAATTATTAATGAAGCTATTACATTAATTAATAGTAAAGCACCCGCAATCGCACTACCTAACTTTATTGAAAAATAAATCGCCATAAATGGAAAAATCATCGTGGACACAGTACGTGTTAAAAACGAAGTTATAATTCTAATTTTTATATTTCGATGCATACTCCAAAACCCCATCGTTTCCCCCTCCTTATGCTTATTCATTTTACTTTGAAAAAAAGGAAGAAAAAGGTTAGAATATTCTAAAGAGTTTCCCCTTTTATAAAGAAGGAAGTGTACACGTATGAAGATTATGGACTATTACATTAGACTGAGATTACATGCACAAGACCAACAACATATACGAAATAGCTTACAAGAATTAGCGGATGTTTTATATTGCAGTACGAAAAACGTGAAGATTTTATTAAAGAAAATGAGTGAGGAACAATTCATTAAGTGGACACCAGGGCGTGGTCGCGGAAATAAAACAGAAATTCTATTTATACATAGTTTAGTAGAAGCGATTGAATTCTATACAGATGAACTGTTAATCCAAGAAAAATTAAAAGATGTCTTTCTTCTTTTAAAAGAGCCCCTTCCTCTTGCACTTCAAAAAAAGATAGAAAATAAACTCCATCATCATTTTGGCTATGAACCTTCAAATGATATGTACGATATATTAAAAATCCCCATATCACGAAAAGTAATGCCGCTAGATCCGGCTTTTGCGGCTGTCACAACAGAGAGCCATCTTACTAGTCAAATTTTTGATACATTAGTCGTTTATAACGATGTTACCGAAAAAATGGAACCACACATTGCTCATACGTGGGAATTAAGTGAAGACCAGCTTACATGGACGTTCTATTTACGAAAAGATATACATTTTCATAATGAAACGGTTTTAACTTCTACAGATGTGCAATTTTCATTTGAAAGATTAAAGCAAATTCAATCTCCTTTCGAATGGTTAACAGAAGAAATTGTTCAAATTGAAACACCGTCACCACTACAAATACGATTCCATTTAGCAAAACCGAATTTATTTTTCTTACATTATGTAAGTTCCATGCAACTCGCAATTTTACCGCATGATGCGAGTATCCAAAATTATCATTACATAGGTACTGGGCCTTTCAAACTTACTCATTACTCTGAAGATAATATCGTGCTTGAAGCTTTTACCCATTATTTTAAAGAACGTGCGTTACTAGACCGCATTGAGTTTTGGCGTATTCCAGATCATGTGCAAATTGATGCTGATTATGAACTACCAAATGAAAAGGAAAACGAAAGACACAATATACAAATAGAAGAAATAGGTTGTATTTACGCTAGCTTCAACTTTACAAAACCTGGTCCACATCACGATATTTACTTTCGTAAAGCTTGGAGAGAAATATATGACGTTGAAACGATCCTCCGTGATTTAGAAGGAAATCGAACAATCACAGCATCAAGCTTCTTTCCTGAAAGAAGCCGCCAAGCTCCTAATAGGTCCTACTCTTTAGAAAAAGCGAAAGAGTATTTGAAAAAGAGCACCTATAATGGCGAAACGATACATATTTACTTCTTCGCATTTAAAGATAGTGCAAACGACGCAAACTTCCTAAAAGAATGTTGTGATAGTTTAGGTATACAAGTAGAACTCCATCCATTTCTCGTTTCAGATTATATGGATCGTTCTATCGATAAACACGCTGATATTATTTTCATGGGAGAAGTTTTTGCTACCGAGCATGAAATTGCATTTTTAAATGTATTTAAAAATAAAAGTTGTTTTATAAGTCGATTCATGGATCCGCACTATGAAAAACAAATTAATTGCTTACTAGATACATTCCTATTAGAAGAAAGTAAAGAAAAGCGCTATGAACTCATGTATGAGATTGAAGAGTTTTTACAAACTGAATACATTATTTTATTTAACTATCACGTTTTAAAAAGAAAAACATATCCTTCTGCTTTAAAAAACGTAACAATTGATTCATTCGGTTGGGCGAATTTTGCGAAGTTATGGATACAGCCATCCCTGCGTTAAAATGCAAAGTTTTTTATAAAAGGAGAAGAACCATGAAAAGCAACCTAGAAAAAAGGCTTTCCTATCTATATACAGGTGAATTATTTTCAGTCATTACTTTTATTTTTACAAGTTACTTACTTAATTATGCTTATCCTACACTATATCTATATTCCCTATACTCTTTTTGGGTCTCGTTTCTTCTTTTAGAGTTTCTCTTACTACAAGGAACTGCTTACTGGTACGTAAAGTGGAAAAGATTAAAAAAAGAAAAAACATCTGTTACACCTATTTGGATTATTCAATATTTAAAAATACTAAAAAAGTTTAATATAGGATTGATTATCACAGGACTTATTATGTTTATTATCGATTTTTTAATTTGGTATCCCCAATTACCTTTGGGCGGGCTATCATTCGCCCTATTCGTTTATGTTTTTGCATTATTTGAGTATATTAACTATTATCATATTCAGCTTTCATATGATAACACCTCTGATATTAAATATTTGATAAAATCAAAAAAACTAAAACAGTCCTGTATGAGTAAAGATTTTCAACGTATTTCATAAAGTGAAACTATGATCAGTGGGGGTTTACGGGTAGCCCGACTCCCACCTAGCCTCTTTGCTCCAGCCGAATTTTGAGGTGGGAGTTTTACTGCACGGCAAATAGCGGGATAAAATATTAGATTCCGCTTATGAAGACTTTAAGCCAATAAAAACGAAGCGATTTTCACGAATGCAAAAGAAGGTACTACACTCTTAGTAGTACCTTCTTTTATATTTTTAAAGATGAACCTTCTTGCGCACAAGGATGCAAACTATTATTTAATTACTTCATCCAAATGATTTTTCAAGTTTAATAAGTATTGCTCTATATTAGGATTCTTCACCACATCATAACAAGCAAAACTCTTTAACAGACTCATACCGAGAAACTTCTGCACACGGTGTAAATGACTAAGCGTTGATTCTAAACTTGCTCCTTCAAAAAACTTCGTCTTATCTCCAAATGCTTTTTCAGGTGCATTCCAAGTTGTAGAAAACATATACCGCTTCTCTTTTAGTAAACCACCTGTTCCGTATTCATTCGCACCTTCAAAAAACAAGCCGTATTCATATACTTCATCCATATATGTTTTAAATAATCCCGGTACACTAAACCAGTAAATTGGTGTTTGATAAACCACAACATCGGCCCATAAAAACTTCTCTTGTTCTTCTTTAATACTATATCCATCTTGAATCGTTGTTGTTTTCACATGATGATTCTCGCTTAATACCGTTACCATATAATCAACTAACGTTTTATTTAATCGTCCTTCTTTCGTACCGTATTTCTCATGTCCATTTATAATAAAAATATTTTTCATCGCTTTTCTCTCCCCTATTTGATCTACTCTTCAGCTATTAAGCCCAGTTGCTGCTTCAGCGTAAGATTATCTTCTAAATGCCAATCTTCCGTTATCTTTCCGTCTTTCACATGCAAAATATCAATTGCAAAAAAATTGATTTTCTTATCATTATGCGTTCCTGTAAAAGAAAGACGAGCTGTTACTTTATCTCCAACAACTAATAAATCTTCAATCTCACAATGTATATCAGGAACGACTTTACGAAAATTTTGCGCCGCAAATTTTAAGCCTTCAGTACCTTGTGGACGGCCTTTTGGCAATGTATTATCGGTAAAATTTTCAGTAACAGTCTGCGGAATAAGTTCCTCTTTACCTGTATCCCAAAATGTGTAAAAACGCTGAACTGCATGGACGATTTCTGTCGCTTCCTTTTTACTTAATGAAGGATCAATTGTCATTGCTTTTGGCTTCGGCATTTCCTTTAATAACTGAATTTCAGTTTTTTGCTCACCACTACATGCTACAAGCACAATACAAATGACAAAAAAACTAAGGAACGCAAACAACTTTTTTATACCCATGGAAATCACCTCCTCCTCATACAAACCCTTTGTATTTCGTATTGCTATTGTATATGCACTAACTTCCTTTATGGAAGTAGTGATATTTTTTTCATATAGTTACCAAAAGGATAGTTTTGTGATACTATAAAGCAAATTCATTCAATTTTTTTTTATGGAGGCTAGTTCCATGAACAATATAGATCCGGTTGTATTAACGAAAGGCTTACCTGGAATCCCATGTCCTATCGCTAAAACGCTTGACGTAATTAGTACAAAATGGACATTTTTAATTATTCGTGACCTTCTTATCGAAGGGACATTACGGTTTAGTGATTTACAAAAATCAATGGATGGGATTAGTCCGAAAACATTGTCACTTCGCCTAAAAGAATTAGAAGCACAAGGGATTATAACGAGAAAAGTATATCCAGAAGTTCCGCCTCGTGTAGAATACACATTAACGGATAAAGGAAAGCAATTAGAGGGGATATTTATTGAATTAAAGCGGTTTGGATTAAGTTTGTAAAACAAAAACCCCTTACAACGGTAAGGGGCTTTATTACTTCGCGAAACTTTGAGCTAGCTGTTTCTCTCTCCACATAAATGTAATGCCGAGACCAACGATTAAAACAACACCTGAAAATGCATATGGATAATTAATGTTTATATCAAATAATATTCCGCCCATCGCTGGTCCTGCGATATTTCCTAAACTCGTATACGTTGAGTTCATACCAGCAACGAATCCTTGCTCTTTTCCAGCTGCTTTTGATAAAAATGTCGTTAAAGCTGGACGAAGTAAATCAAATGCTAAGAAAATAAAACAAGTAACGAGAAGTACAATCCAATAATTAAAGACTACAGTTGAGACGAATGCTAATACTGCACCTACAATTAAACATATTTGAATTAATACTTTCTCACCGAACATATCAACCAATTTGCCAAACATAAATACTTGCACAACTACCCCAAAGATTGAGCTAATTGTAATAATGGCAGCAATATCTTTCGGTGTGAAACCAAATTTATGATCAGAGAACAGGCTAAAAACAGTTTCATATGCTGATAATCCAAATGCGAGTACAAATACAATAATAAATGCGATTGCATACATTGGATTTAATGATTTCTTTAAATCCCCGATAAAACTTGATTCTTTCGTATTAGCGGAAATCTCTGCAAGTTCTTCTTTCGTTAACGGCTCTTTCAAAATAAATATAGAAATCACGCATGCGACAAAAGCAATCACTGCTGCCACAAAGAAAGGCACACGTATTCCGTATTCTGCAATAAACCCGCCGATTCCAGGCCCTATAATAAATCCAGTGCTAATAGCCGCTGAAAGATATCCCATCGCCTTTGGACGTTCCCCCATAGAGGTAATATCAGCAACATATGCCGTAACACCCGGCATAATAAACGCAGCACTAATTCCGCCTAACACCCTCGCTGCATAAAGCATCCACACATCTTTTCCTAATCCAAAAAGCAGCTCTGAAACACCAAAAATAAATAATCCAATGATTATCATTTTCTTCCTACCATAAAGATCGACCCAACGACCCGTAATAGGTGAAGTAATAAGCTGAGCCATTGCAAATACTGCAACGAGATAGCCCATCGTCTTTCCTGTTAAATTCATATCATTCATAAAGGATGGCATAACCGGAATGATTAATCCAATCCCTAAAAAAGCGATAAATATATTACTCAAAAGAATGATCAATACCATCTTTTGTTCTTTTATCGGTTTCTTCACTTTTTAACACCTCTTCCCGTAAGTTCCTCTCAAAAATAATGCCCAAGAAGCTTTTTCTTTATCCTGCTATTTGTGGGCTAATAATGAGTGGAGATGCCCCCACTCATTAAAGTTTCACTTTATCCTTCCACACATACATAAACACACGGTGAATGACTATCATTCAGTTTTTCGCAGAAATGAACCTACCTTTTCAGACAGGTTCATCTTACTATTTCTTTATATGTAGTGCATGTGTTAAAAAATCTAATACTTCTGCCTTTTGTAGCTCGACTTGCTCATCATCTTTATGATCGTATAAATAAACTTGTTCCGCTGCTGATTCAACAAGAGCGATAAATAACTTGGCTGTTCGCTCTGCGTGAACCGAATCACGAATTTCACCAGCTTCTTTTGCCTCGCTTAAAAATTCGCTTAGCCACATATAAAGAGGCTCATACACAGCTTCCCATTCTTTTATATGTTCAGTAGATGCAAGGCCCGCATACATTAATGCCTGTATTTCACGATATTCAGCTATAAAGTTAAATACTGCATCTATTACTTGCTCAACTTTACTTGAAAAAGCTGCATCGTTCTGTACTTTTTCTTTCACTGCAAGTATCATCTTCTCAACCATCACTTCTGCTATTGCAGGCATAACAGATAACTTAGAAGGAAAATATAAATAGAAAGTTCCTTGTGCAATGCCAGCCAATTTCACGATATCAGAAATCTTCGTTTTTTCAACGCCCTTTTCCTGAAACACTTCAATAGCTGCATAGACAATTTTTTCTTTTTTATTCATCATCTAAACCCTTTCACACGCGTATTGAATGACTGTCACTCATTTTATAAAATAACTAGCTGTACTGTCAATCATAGTGCACTTTTCATAATAAAAATCCCCCAACAAATCGTTAGGAGATTTAACTTTAATATCCTTTTCTTATGAAAGGGCCTTTAATCCCGTAACTCCACATACGATAAGAGCTACGCTAATCAAACGCGCCTTACTTTTCGATTCACCAAACAGAAACATATTTAATAAAACTGCGCCTGCTGTTCCAATGCCAATCCAAACCGCATAAGCCACACTTACTTGTAAGAACAAGAAAGAAGTGTATAAGAATGCGAAGGAAGTTGCAAATCCACCTATATAAATCGCTCCATTTGCTAGCGTCTTATCTTTACTATACATTTTAAGGCCTATCACACCGACTATTTCACTAATTGCAGCAAAAAATACGAAAATCCAACCCATTTTTAAGCAGCTCCTTTCACAATTTCTTCCGCGGTTTCTTCTTTATTATCAGCCAGTTTTAAACCGATAACACCCGCCACGACCATCACGATAAAGAATAGTTTTCCTACACTGAAACTGCCGCCGAAAAGGAATACATCCATTAAGAAAGTACCTACCGTACCAGCTCCGGCAAACACAGCATATACAGTCCCTGTTGCAAGATGTTCGCACGCTTTAGAAAGAAAATGAAAATCAACAGCAATAACTCCTACAATAATGACCCAATGCCACCAAGTATGAGCTGTATTAAAACCGAACACCCAAAATATTTCAAAGATACATGTTAGTATCACATATAACCAAGCTTTATTTTTCATATCTCTCACCTTCTATTATTTACTGACTGACCGTCAGTCATTTTTAATTTAAAAAATATAATCTCACTCTAACTACTATTTAAAAAACCAATATCATCCTCATTTATCCTTATATTTGTTCCGTTATTAAGCTAACTACATATAAAAGTTGCTTATCTACACCCTTTCACAGAAAAAATGACTGAATGTCATTCATAAACATTCTACATGACCAATTGATAAAGTGTCAACACCCGGATTCTATTAACCAAAAAATATTTTAAATTTCTCAAATCCACATGTATATTTCTTAATAATCTGTCAATAATGGTAGTAACAAAATATTTTCTCCATTCCCCCTTGGAGATCCCTTTGAATTGAGCAGTTGCTTTTAGCTAACTGCTCTTTTTTAATTTATCGGCACATTATAATAAAATACTCATAGATAAATTCCAAAACAAAGACCTGTACTCCCTTTTCAACATGCAACAAAGAACGAAATATTTTGTACGCTATTTACTTTCCAACGAGTCTTTGTATGCAATAATTTTATTTTCGAGCATCTTCTCTGTAATTTCTAAGTTTTCTCTTTGAGTTCGAATAGATTTTTTATGATCTTCTAAAAGTTGTAAACGAGCTTCCGTTGTATGCTCTCCTTCTGTATATAATCTAGCGTATTCTCTTATTTTTGCTATCGGCATTTGTGTTTGTTTTAACTTCATTACAAACTGCAACCACTTTATATGTGACTCTTCATACAATCTATTCCCATTTGCATCGCGATTTGCAATTAATATATTCTCCTTTTCATAATAACGTAATGTATGTGTGCTCACTCCTAATAATTTAGCTACCTCGCTAATTGTGTACATACTAAAAACCCCCTCCGCATACCATTTACCCTCATATATTTTGCGCTCTTATCAAATTTATCCCGCTATTTGCCGAGCAGTAAAACTCCCACCTCAAAATTCGACTGGAGCAAAGAAGCAAGGTGGGAGTCGGGCTGCCCGTAAACGCCCGATTGGTGAAGGCTAATAATCAGTGGGGGATGAATCCCCCACTGATTAAAGTTTCACTTTATAAAAAACATTTGACTTAGAGTATACTCTAACAAATACAATTTAACCATAATAAAATAATTTGAATTTAGGAGGCTTTTATATGAAATATACTGTTATTACTGGTGCTAGTTCTGGAATTGGCTATGAATCAGCTTTAGTCTTTGCATCTCGCGGAAAAAATTTAATACTTGTAGCTCGAAGACAAGAAGAATTAAACGGATTAAAATTAAAAATTAATGAAATGCATCCGGAGTTGGATGTTGTCATTCGAAAAACTGATTTATCCGTCACGGAAAATGTTTATAAACTTTATGAAAGTCTACAAAGTTTCCAGATTGAAACGTGGATTAACAACGCAGGTTTTGGTAATTTCGCCTCAATTGCTGAACAAAATTTAAACAAAATAGAAACGATGTTGCATGTAAATATAGAAGCACTAACAATACTATCTTCTCTTTTCGTTCGAGATTATTCAATGATTGATGGAACACAGCTTATTAACGTTTCATCGGGCGGTGGATATACCATTGTCGCTAATGCTGTTACGTATTGCGCTACGAAATTCTATGTAAGTGCATTTACAGAAGGATTATCTCACGAACTGAAAGAACAAGGTGCAAAATTACAAGCAAAAGTTTTAGCTCCTGGTGCAACTGAAACAGAGTTCGCGAAACGCTCATTTGATATTGATGAATTCCAATACGATAATGTTGTACCAAAATTCCACACTGCAAAACAAATGGCACAATTTATGCTCGACCTTTATGATAGCGATAAAGTTGTAGGGCTTGTCGATGGTTCTACTTATAACTATGAGCTTAAAAATCCCATTTTTAATTTTGCAGTAAGAAAAACAAATTCAAATTCTTAACAACATCTCATTTCTGACTAAAATATAGATGCTCACTATTTCTTAAATAATAGTGGGCTTTTTTTCTCTCTCTAAAAATTTCACCCAACATACCTAATCATCGCCACTTCATCACAATAATCAAACTTTGGGCAATGTCTGCAATCAATCCACACTTTCTCTGGCAACGCTTCTTTATTCACAAAATCAAACCCGCACTTTTGAAAGAATTCCGTTTCATATGTTAATACAACCACCTCTTCTCCCCATCGATTACTTTTTCTGAATTTTACAAAAACAAAAAACCAAGCAATCTAATCGATGCTTGGTTCCTCATTTCGTATCGGCAATACCGTCGAATATTTAATTTCACGCAGTGCTAAACTCGTTTGTATCCGTGTAATACCGAGCTTATTTAACTTTCTAATAAACTGCTCAAGCTCTTTCCGATCACGATTCGCCACTTTTAATAAATAATCATACTCTCCTGTTAAACAGTGACATTCTAGCACTTCCGGCATAGATTCTAATTCTCTTTCTAGCACTTCAAGCTTTTCAGACTGATGAATATTTGTGCTCATAAAAATGAAGCATAATAGATCAAATCCAAGCTTTTCTTGATTTAAGATCGCCACTTGCTTATCAATGAAACCTTCCCCATCTAACCTTTTTATTCTTGCATGCATAGCAGCCGGTGATAGATTAACGCGGCGTGCAAGTTCCGCATTGCTTACTTGCGACTCCTTTTGTAATATATCTAAAATTTGTATATCCAAATCATCTAGCACCTTAATAACAGATGACTCCATCAAAATCCCCCCTTTTTTCTTACCGACGATTATTCGAAGAAACATCTCATAACTTATATAAAACTGAATGTTTTTCTGCAAATAAGATTTCTAACAAAACATTTTATTGAGTTTTAACCATTATACAAAAGAATATATTAGATAATAAAGAAAAATGCTAAAATTATTTACAGTTCATTCTTATTTCAATAAAGGGGTTTTTAGCATGCCTTATTTTTACGTCTTTTTATTATTATTAACGAGCTTATTATGGGGAGGAAATTTTGTCGTTGGGAAATCACTTGTCGATCATGCGTCTCCGATGACACTGACAAGTTTAAGATGGATGATTGCGATTGTTTGTTTATTACCACTCGTATGGTTTAAAGAGAAGAAAGTTATTCCACCGCGTGCTGCTATAATCCCATTAGTAATTATGGGAATTACAGGCGTCGCTCTTTTCAACATTTTTCAATTTTTAGCACTAGAAAAAACATCCGCAACGAATGTAGGTCTTATTTCTACATTGAACGCTATTTCGATTGCATTATTTTCTGTGCTATTTCTAAAAGAAAAAGTAAATACACTTCAAATTCTTTCTATGATTCTTTCATTTTTCGGGGTCATCCTCGTTCTTTTAAAAGGAAATTTCGCTCTTTTATTTTCACTACATTTTAATAGCGGAGATTTATGGATGATTGCAGCAGTTTTTATTTGGGGCATTTATTCTGTTTGCAGTAAATGGGCGACAAAAACAGTTACACCACTAATGGCGACATTATATTCTGGTATTTTCGGCGTTCTATTATTACTCCCATTTAACATAGGCAACTTCACTGTTTCCAATATTAATTCTTCCTTCATAACATCACTTTTATATACAGGACTCGTTTCAACGGTCCTTTGTATGGTATTTTGGAACATTGGTGTACAGAAATTAGGAGCTACTACATCGGGTATTTTTCTAAATTTCAATCCAATTTTCACAGCTATTTTAGCATTTATTTTCCTCGGAGAAGAACTAACATGGATTCAAATTTTCGGGACAATTATCGTCGTGACAGGATGTTATTTATTTTCTCATTTTAAAACCGTTGCTTCTCAGCCAACTAGAACTTTAGTGCGAAAGCATTCTTAATGAAAAAACATCGCCACCAGAGTGGCGATGCTTTTTATTTACCTTTCATTTCTTTCACATACTGTTTTTCTTCTTCTGGCGATAAACGTTCTGTTGCCTTTCCGGTATCACCACCTTGAATTTCCCACAAAAAGTTATGCTCCTCAACCGTTTGTGAAAAGTCTCCTTTCTCCCAACGCTCCAAAGTAGAAAGTAACTTTGATTTATGTTTAAAATTTGTACTGCTTTCTATTGCGTTCTTCGCACTACGAATTTCCTTATTTGTCATTTCAATAAATCCCCATTTTTCAGAGGATTTCACTTTTTGATGTACCATCCTATGCATTGTAGAAATAATTTCATCTTCACTAGCTTGTTGCTTCTCTTCCTTTGCTTTCTTCCCTTGTTGCCCCATTACATTTTGTGCTTTAAGACTCTTCTCCTCTTCTTCTATATAATTAAGAAGTTTAGTAACACCGAATACAGCTCCTATCGCAATTACAATCATTGTAATTGTCCCTATAATCCATTTTTTCATATTATGTACTCCCCATTCCCCCTAATAATTACATAAACAAATGGAATCGCCTGCACATAGTCGATTCCATTTGTTTCCTTATTTTATTTTAAGCCTTCATCGCTTCTCGTACAATATAACTATCCACATATTGCTTAAACTTCACGATTTTTCCATTCTCAAGTTTCCATACGTGAACAAAGTCTGCTTCAAAGGATTTTCCCGTCTCTTTATAAACTCCTGAGTAAACACCTTCAGCAATGATTACATCTTTTCCGTTTACTTCATGATACGTATTTACACTCGCTTTATAATTATCCCATTCTGATCCTAAACGGCTAAATACATTTTCCATTACTGCTTCTACACCAATATACGTTCCACCGTACGGGAAACCTTCTGCCTCTGTCCACTCTACTTTTTCAGAGAGAGCTTCTGCTAAATGTTTTGCATTTGAAGAAGATGGTCCTTCATATGTGCTTCTAACAATTTCTAAATTTGTTTTTTGTACCATTATTTTTTCACCCCAAATGCGTTTGCCGCTAAAACAAGTCCAATTTCTAACGCTTTAACGTGTGGGAATCGTTCCTTTATTGCCGTTTGAATTTCTTCACTTGAAGGATTTCCTGCAAGAACTTCATCAAATGCTACTAAATATTTACGAGTATGCTTAATCGCATCTGCTGTATTTGGTGCATCATAATCACGATGTCCAGCTACAACAATTTCCGGATGAAGATTTTCAATTTCACTTAATGTTTCTAACCATTTATGACGAGCTTCAGCATCTGTTTCTAACGTCCATGCGAAAGTATTGTTATACACGATATCTCCTGTAACTACTGCTTTTAATGACGGAATCCATACGTAACTATTATTAGGTGTATCACCTTGTAGACCACCTTTAATGATTAAGTCATTTCCCTCTAACGTAAGCTTATCTCCCTCTAACACTTCTGGAACAATTGGCTGATGAGGAACATTATGCCCAATAGACGGTTTCCATTGTTCCACTTTCTTTTCAAACGTATTGCGAATATCTTCTACTGTATTTCGCAACGCTACAATTTTCGCTTCTGGAAATGCTTCATGTAATACATTTAATCCAAAATAGTGATCTGGATGGAAATGAGTCACATAAATATGAGTTAAATTCTTTCCTGTTTCAATAATTTGAGCTGCTAAACGATGCGCATCACTTAATAAAAATTGTGCATCGATAAGAATTGCATCTTTTTCTCCGTATACAATTGTGGATGTAACTTGAAATGCTTGCCCAGATCCTGTAAAAACCTCTAAATGTAATTTTGACATGTTATTTCCTCCACTTTTCATTTACTCTTTTATATTCCTTTATTCTTTAAGCTTTATCCTAGATGTAACTACTTTAGTTACATCTAGGATAAAAAAATATATGAATCATTTTATCACTAACCGACTTGATGTAATCATTATAGTTACATCAAGTCGTCAAGTCAACACTAAAAAAATGAAATTTACTTCGTTTTCATTACTTTCTCTTTTAAGAAACGATCTACATATCCTTCTGCTTTTACAACGAATAAATACGCACCCATTGATAATAATGCAAGATCTAATTCATATCCTGGATTCTTTCCATCTCCTAATAATCCTGCTGCTCCATTTACCTTTACGATAGCTCCAGCCAAAATAAGAGCGAATAACAATCCTACATATCGTACACCTAAACCGATGATTAATAATATACCACCTACTAATTCAACTGTTGCTACGCCGTATGCAAGACCACCTGGTAAGCCGATGCTTGTAAACCACCCTGCTACGTTATCGATACCTGATTGAAACTTTGCTAAACCGTGTGCAAAAAACGTAACTCCTAACACGATACGAATAATTAAATTACCAATATATTGATTCATTCTGAACTCTCCTTATTTGTTTTGTTATGATGAACATTTATTCACAAGACAAAACAATACGGTATTTCGGTTCATTCGTCAAATGCTTTTTTTACAGAAAACAAAAAACATTATCCGTTTTACGAATAATGTCTTTTACAAAATAGCGCTAATTCAAGCTTTTACTCTATCGCACAGAAAAAGTTGAAACTTTTTTCCAGCACCTATATAAGACGATAAAGACACATCTTCTTCAATCACCATTCCAACAACATTCACTTTCTCGTTTTCAGGCAAATCATTTATAACAATTTGCATTTCACCAGCATATCTACCGTACAATTCATTATCAATTGTAATGCTGCCTCTCTTTCTTGAAATTGTATTCATTGGCTGTAAAATCACTTTATTTTCTTCTCGCGATTCTACAGAACGAATTACGTCACGTGCTGGATCTAATCTATTTGTATGCACTTGCTCTACCACTTTTAATACTTCACTTTCATTTATAAATGACTCATACCGCACCGGAATAATCCCTCTACTCGCGCTCGCGATTTCTTGTACACTTTCGAGACTTCCGCTTATATCTCCAATTAACACTTTATCAACATTGCACTCTTGAACAAGCTCTAAATACGCCTCAAGCGGGCGCATATGTCGATGTTTTTCCAAAGTCGGTAATCCTTCATATAGCGGGCCACGTTTTTCCCCATCTCCTGGAATAAATGCCATCGTTTTTATTCCGCGCTCCTGTAAATATTGATTTTGTTTTTGTAAGAAGGACTTTGCTAGTCCCGTTTCTGGACGCGGGTAAAAATTATGCCACGCTTCTACACGATCTACTCGTATATTTTCCGCAAGTAACTCTTTCCAAAATGATTCTGTAATCGTACTCGCATTTAAAGCCACTTTCATTTTATAAGATACGAGCGCAATTTCTTTTGGTGCAATACCGTAATCCATTCGCAAACCAGTAATGCCCCACTCTACTAACTCTTCCACATTTTCATACGTTATTCCCAAATGATGTAAAGATTTCGGAGAGACATCGACCATTAATTCCATTCCATACTTCAGCGCTTGTTTCCCAAGTATTTGTATTAATTCTTTATACGTATTCGGATCATCTTCTGGAATGTGAAGAGATGTAAAAATAGATGAAAAACCGTTCTCCCTCCCCATTTTTAACCATTCTTCTTGTTTCTCTACTCGCTCTTTTGAAAGATAAATTGAAATTCCTAACATATAAATCTCTCCTTCTACTAATATAAAAAAAAGAGAAAGGAATCCCTTTCTCTATATGTTTTCTGCCATTTCTTCTTTAAAGCCGAAGAAGTACGTAAAGATAAATCCGAAAGTATATGCAATCACTAACCCTAAGAAATATAATAAATATTTATTATCAGCAATTAACGGAATTAAAGATAATCCTGATACACCGATTCCGAGTGAAGCCGTTTTCATTACTGCCTGGAATGCCCCACCGACAGCCGCTCCTAAACAAGCAGTAATAAATGGTTTCCCAAGTGGTAATGTAACCCCATATAATAACGGTTCGCCAATTCCTAAAAATCCAACTGGCAATCCACCTTTAATCACATTACGAAGTCGTTTATTTTTTGTTTTTACATAAATCGCAATCGCTGCTCCTACTTGCCCAGCGCCAGCCATTGCGAGTACTGGTAATAAAGGTGTTACATGTGTTTGATTAATGAATTCCATATGAATTGGTGTTAAACCATGATGTAATCCGACCATAACGAGAGGTAAAAATGTTCCTGCAAGCACAGCTCCCGCAAATGCTCCGCCAACATTTAAAATTGCGTTAATACCGCTCGTAATACCATCAGATAAGAATCCCGCTGCTGGCTGGATCGCTAACATCGTTACTATACTTACAGCTAATACAGTAATAAGCGGTGTTACAATAATATCTACTGCATTCGGCACTGCTTTTCGTACTCTTCTCTCAACTACTACCATAAGCCATGCTGCAAAAATAACTGCAAACAATCCGCCCCGGCCAGGTACCATTGCTTCACCAAATAATTTCACATTTGCCATCGCCGGATTAAAAATTAAAATACCAGCAATCGCTCCAAGAACTGGTGTCCCGCCAAATTCTTTCGCTGTATTCCAACCGACTAAAATCCCTAAAAATGTAAAGATACCGCCGCCAATAAGTAGTAACATTTGTAGCCATGTAGCATTCGGATCAGCACCTGCGTTTTTCGCGAAGTTAGCAACTCCGTTTATAATTCCTGATGCAACAAGACCAGGTATTAACGGAATAAAAATGTTACCTATTTTTCGTAAAAAGTTCTTCACTGGTGTATTATTTTTCTTCTTCATCTCTGATTTAATCTCTTGACCAATATCTTCAAGATGATGATCTGCAACCTCACCAATTCGTAATCCTGTTAAAACTTCCATTTCAGCTGCTACTTTATTTACCGTTCCTGGACCAACAACAACTTGAAGCGTTTCATCTTCAATGACGCCCATAACGCCTTCAACCTTTTTCAAAAGGTCCATGTTCACTTTACTTTCATCATGAAGCGTTAATCGTAACCTCGTCATACAATGAGCAATGCCACGAATATTTTGTACTCCCCCAAGTTGCTCCGTAATCCTACTGGCCATTATCTCTTCTTTCTTCATAACAGAATCCCCCTCCCCATAGTTTAAAGTGCCTTCTTCACAAATCCTTTCGCCGCTTTTAATTTTTCTAGTGCTTCCCCATATTCACACTGTAGTAATATCATAACGATTGCAACTTTCACATTTCGATTTGCTTTCTCATAATACTCTGTAGCTACTTCATAACTAGCGCCAGTTGCTTCCACAATAATTCGTTTTGATCGTTCTACTAACTTTTCATTCGTAGATTGAACATCTACCATTAAATTTTTATATACTTTTCCTACACCAATCATTGACGCTGTTGAAATCATATTAAGCACTAATTTTTGCGCTGTACCAGCCTTCAAACGTGTTGAGCCTGTTAATATTTCTGCGCCTGTCTCCACTTCTACATTGAGTTTTGCATACTTACTTATTTCAGCATTTTTATTACAAGAAATACTCGCCGTACTAGCTCCCACACTATGTGCGTATTTCAATCCGCCAATTACGTAAGGGGTTCTACCACTTGCGGCAATACCAATCACTGTATCTTTCTCGTTTAATCCAATACTTTTCAAATCTTCTTCTGCTAACTCTTCGCGATCTTCGGCACCTTCTACCGCCTTAGTAAACGCTTTCAATCCACCTGCTATAAATCCTTGCACCATTTTATCATCCGTTCCAAATGTCGGTGGACATTCAACCGCATCTAAAATACCTAAACGGCCACTCGTACCAGCCCCAATATAAATTAATCGGCCCTCTTCTTCAAAAGATTTAATAACAGTCTGTACTACCTTTTGAATTTGTTCTATCTCTTTTTCAACTGCTAACGCAACCGTTCGATCTTCTTCATTCATACTTTGTAACACTTCTTTTATACCCATCTCATCTAGATTCGTCGTTTTCTCATTACGGTGTTCTGTCGATAAATTTTCTAACATATTGCCACCCTCTTTGAAATTATATTTCACACTTTTATTATAACTTTAAGAAACTAAAAATCAATAACTCTTTCTTATTTTATGAAATAAAATTTCACAAAATGACATATTTGTGTCAAAGATAATAAAAAAAGATGAGTCTCCTCATCTTTTCTTCTACTTTAACTTCCGTAACCGCAACGCTTCTTCTCGCGTCTCCATAAATTGATCCAACACTTTATTACCAATACGATTAAAAGTAATCACATATAAAGCATCAATCATATTCAGTTGTGTCATTCTCGAAGCAATACTCGCAATGCGATGATCTTGCTCTACATCCGGCATACAAAGGTGAATGTCTGCAGCTTTATATAAAGGAGATGATTGATCTAGCTTCGTAATCGCAATAACTGTAGCTCCTCGCTTCTTCGCATATTGCGCCATTTCGAGCACATCTTTCGTCCGCCCAGAAGTTGAAATCGCCACAAATATATCTCCTTCTTTTAAATTCGTTACGAGTGGCAACATCATATGAAAATCAGATAGCATCATCGCAGTAAATCCAAGCCTAGTAAATTTATAAGCTCCGTCCATCGCCGGTGTAGCTGATCCACCTACACCATAAAATATGATTTTATTAGCATTTACAATACTATCTGCAGCTTTCTCAAGTTCCTTCTTATCTATCGCAGTAACACTCGCCTCAATTGCAGCTTTATTCACATATGTAACTTTATTAAACAAATCGTACGGTCCATCTTCTGTATTCATCACTGAAAAATCGTTAATATTATAATCAACAATTGTTAATTCACGAACGAGCGCTATCTTAAATGCTTTAAAGCTTCCAACACCGATTGTTTTACAAAAACGTACAACACTCGCCTCACTCGATCCCGCATTTGTAGACACTTCTTTTGTCGTTAAATTTGGAACAATCTCTGCGTTCTCCATTATGTACATGGCAACCTTCTTTTCAGCTGGTGAAAATTGATCCATATTATTTTCAATTTTAAATAGTAATGTTGAAGCTTTCACTATTTAACCTCCACTTCTTACGGTTGCGTATATTCTCTAATATCATTTGTATCATATAGATAAAAACCATCATTGCCAGGTGGATGGTGGATGGTGAACAATTACAGTTCGATCCCCTTTTTTATATGACGTTATTTCACCTTCAGATCGCTGTTTTTCCCATCCATGTATCCAAATTGCAAAGTCAGGTACAAAAGCAGTGTACTTATAGTCTTTCGGGTTTTCGTCTTCTACATAGGAAGAAAAAATAGAAACTGGAAAATTTTTCACTTTTGACTCTTTCCATGCAGTAAATGGTATACATAGTGCAATAAGTATGATTACACCTATAACTTTCCCCTTTGTAATCTTCACACTTCCCTCTCCTTGTCATATCACATACATAGATTTTATCATAATTACAATCCATTCATGCTACATGACCACTGCATTTTGCAATAAAAAAAGAGCTTATCTACATCAGATAAGCCCTTCCTCTCTATACAAAATACTTCTTCAAAAGCGGCGGCGTAATAATCGTCGTCAATATAACAACAATGACAATAGCTGTGAAATTTTCTTTCGCTAATAAATTCGCAGTTAATCCATTTGCTGCAATAATGAGCGCTACTTCTCCGCGTGATACCATCCCTGCACCGATACTAATAGAAGATTGTAAGTTAAATCCTGTTAGTCTTGCTCCTAAACCTGATCCAATTAACTTTGTGAAAATCGCAATGAGCGTCATAATGATAATGAACCAAAGTTGGCTTCCGATACCTTGAAATGTAATTTCCATTCCGATACTTACGAAGAAAACCGGTACGAATACCGCATACGCAATCGGTTCAATTTTATGTTCCACTTCATGCTTATACTCTGTTTGAGAAATCGCAATCCCAGCTGCAAATGCTCCAATAATACCTGCAATTCCCATCATTTCACTGTAATACGAAAAAGAGAAACAAATAATAAGTGCAGCACTAATTAACGCTTCTGTTACGCGAAGTGGTACGAGCATTTTCATAATCCACGGAACAACTTTCCAAGCGATGAAAACGATACTTATAAAAAAGATGATTTTTTTTGCAATTACAAGTGTTACATTTACATCTTGTGTGCCTAAAAAACTCATGACAAACGCTAATAAAATAACGACAATCACATCGTCAAATACTGCTGCGCCTAAAATTGTTGTACTTTCTCTCGTGTTCATTTTCCCTAAATCTCTTAGCGTTTGAACAGAAATACTAACCGATGTGGCACAAAGTAATAATCCTAAAAAAATCGCATGCGACTGCAACATTCCAAAAGCAAGCCCTGCTAAATACCCACCAAGGAATGGGAAAATAATTCCTCCCATCGCTACTGCGAATGCAGATTTTAAATTACGATTTAACTCTTCTAAATCAGTTTCGAGTCCTGCCATAAACATAAGTAACAAAACACCAATTTCGCTAAGCTCATCAATAAGTTCAGAACTATTAATAATACCGAGTACTGCAGGACCGATAATAATACCAACGATTAATTTACCAAGTACAGAAGGCTGTCCAAGCCTAACGCTAATATCACCAGCTAATTTCGTACAAAGTAAAATGACAACAAGTTCAAAATAAAATAACATAGCATCTTCTCCTACTATATAAAATAAAACTTTAGTCAGTGGGTTATTCTTCATCCCTACTGATTGTTAACCTGCATCTATTTCTGCACATAGCTTCTCCTTACAGCCGGCATTTTATTTGTTAAAGTTTTATTTGACAAAATATTCTGAATTATAATAAGATTAATCCAGAAATTTCAAAAAAACTACATACCATAACTGTATCTTCATTCACTTACATACTCTTTTCCGATGGGCTCGTACTATATTCGCAGTTATGGAGATGAAAACTAAAGGAGGAGAGTTCAAAGTGA
The DNA here is from genome assembly GCF_042728695.1 of Bacillus sp. NPDC060175. Taxonomy (NCBI): domain Bacteria; kingdom Bacillati; phylum Bacillota; class Bacilli; order Caryophanales; family Bacillaceae; genus Bacillus; species Bacillus sp. NPDC060175. Next base: position 33,437 of record NZ_JBHWYR010000010.1, on the reverse strand, counting down.
AGTCATTATTACGAAAAAAAGCGCTTAGTACTGAATCACCACGGCAGCTAGATAGAACATTAACGGCACTCGATTTAACGTTTTTAGGAATCGGCGCCGTAATTGGGACAGGGATTTTTGTATTAACAGGTATTGTAGCAGCAAAACATTCTGGTCCTGGTATTATGCTATCATTCCTTATTGCTGCATTTACTTGTGCTTGCGTAGCTTTTTGTTATGCCGAATTTGCTTCTTCTATACCAGTCTCAGGAAGTGTTTATACTTATGCATACATGACCGTAGGAGAAGTTGTCGCCTTCATCGTTGGTTGGTGTTTAATGCTCGAATATTTACTCGCAGTTGCAGCGGTAGCTGTTGGCTGGTCTGGATATTTACAATCATTGCTTCAAGGATTCAATATACACCTTCCCGCCATTATTTCCTCGGCCCCCGGAACGGGAAAAGGTGGTCTCATTGATTTACCGGCTGTTTGTATTTTACTTCTCATTACTGGGCTTTTAAGTTTTGGTATACGCGAAAGCGCACGCATTAATAATATTATGGTCCTTATAAAATTAGCAGTTATTATCGCCTTTATCATAGCAGGCGCAAAATATGTAAAGCCTGAAAATTGGACACCGTTCATTCCATTCGGGTACGACGGTATTATTACTGGTGCTGCCACTGTCTTCTTCGCCTTTTTAGGTTTTGATGCAATCGCAACTGCGGCAGAAGAAACGAAAAAACCGCAGCGTGATTTACCAATTGGCATTATCGGTTCCCTTCTTATTTGTACAGTTTTATACATGATCGTATCTTTCGTTTTAACAGGTATGGTTCCTTATACGCAATTAGATGTTTCTGATCCAGTTGCATTTGCACTGCATTTCGTTGGCGAAGATACTATTGCGGGGCTACTTGCAGTTGGTGCGATGACAGGAATGACAACCGTTCTTTTAGTCGTTATGTATGGACAAGTTCGTGTTTCTTATGCAATGAGCCGAGACGGCTTACTCCCAAAAGCGTTATCACGCGTAAATAAAAAAGTAAAAATCCCTTTACTAAACACATGGATTACCGGGGTATTTGCAGCTTTATTAGCAGGGCTTTTAGATTTACATTTACTAGCGAATTTAGTAAACATCGGTACGTTAACAGCCTTCACATTCGTTTGCTTTGCTGTACTTATTTTACGGAAAACTCATCCTGATTTAAAACGTGGCTTTCGCGCACCACTCGTACCTGTACTACCAATTGTCGCTATTCTTTGTTGTTTATATTTAATGATTAATTTATCCAAAACGACATGGATCAGCTTTGCAGTCTGGCTTATAATCGGTCTATGCGTCTACTTCTTCTACTCTAGAAAACATAGTCATTTAGCTAATGAAAAAACAAATGATGAGAAGAAAAATGCGTAATAAAATAGCTCGCCTATGAAACGGCGAGCTATTTTCATGTCTATTATGTTTTTTAGTTAACGATTGTAAACTGAAAAATATACCGATGCAAGTAAGTACATAACCTGCAACTTTTGCATACGTATTTCCCCTTACTTCGTCTCCTTCTTTTTCTTCCTCCACGCATTTACACTATCAAAGAAAAAGTTAATAAATAGCGTTCCTAATCCCGCTAATAAAAATGTCATTAAAAATAGAACCCATATACTTTTATCTTTTAATAAATAATATCCTACAAGGAGCACGACGGCGATCCATACATATTCAAGAATTCTTTTTAGCTTTTTCTCTTCCAAATTATTCGCTCCCTTTTGTTATACTACTTTTAGTATAACAAAAAAGAAGCCTATCATGATAAGCTTCTTTTTCTTATACCTTACTTGTTGATACTTTTTTCAACAAGTGAAATAGCATTCTCTAACGTACGATTCATTGATTCTACATACTCATCTTTTACCTTTTTATCTTTTAACACAGCTTCTGCAACAGTGATTTTTTGACTTAATGATTTAACTGAACCGTCTTTTATATTTCCATCTTGCGCTTTCTTTACTAAAGCTTTTGCAAATTCAACATTCACTTGTAATTTTTCTTTCGGTGTTTTTGGCTGTTCTTCTGCCACTTTTGATTGTACAAATGTTTGGTTTGATGTTTTTAATTCATTATACATTTGAACAACTTGTTCACCTGTACTCGCTATATTCTCAAACACTTTCTTTGCATTGTCATAGCCTTTTTGTAATTCTTTAAAAGCTTCTTGAGAATATTGACCTGGCTTTTCACCAAATTCATAAGTACCTGCCAATACTTCTTTCACTTTTCCAATCTCTTCATATAACGTATTTACTTGCTCTAACTTTGTACGATTAGAAAACTCGTTATATGCTGCTACTACTTCTGAAGAACTTAATGCTTTACTATATAATTTTGCTAACGCAATTTGTCCATTTAACGGAATGCCACCATTTCCATTGCTATCTGGATCTGCACCAAGTGCAAATGGTACGTTCGGATGATATACTTTCCCTTGAGCTGGCTGACTATTTACTTTTTTACCATCTACATAAATTGCTACTTCACTTCCATTATACGTTCCTGTTAAATGATATGTTTTATTGGCTTCTAATTTAGTTCCAACTCGTTTATAACTACCACCGATATGAGCCCACAATTCTACATTTCCATCACCTGTAGACTCAAAACCAATTCCACCACTCTCTGTATTTTGCAAAATTCCTTGTCCACGAATTTCATTCATTGAAAATACAGTTTCTAATGTGAATGTATTTGCTACTTTTTCTTTTTGTGTTGCTGAAAATGGAAGGTACCCAAATGTATTTGCTTTTCCATTTAATTTCATTACATTTGTTTTCAACGCTTTATCATATTCAATAGATACATTGCCTTTCACCTCACCTTTTGTTCCAAACGGTGAGTTATCTTTAAATGTACCATCTAAGAAATTCACATCAAAAACGTCTGCCTTTGGTACTTTCACATTCGGATCAATATTATCTTTTTTCGTTGTGATTTCTGCCGTTAACGGTTGCGCACTTTCATTGCCAAACGAATCAATTGCAACTACTTCAAGTGTATATGATTTCCCGCCATCTAATCCTGCAAGTGTAAATGTAAGTTCTTTCGGCACTGGATCACGATAAAACTCTGAGAATGCTAATAACTTATTTTTAATCTCACCTGTTTGTTTATCCTTTGCTTGCAAGCGATAAGAATGAACAAGAAGGTTGTCCAACGCTTGCGGGAATGTTACTGTTGCCGCATTTTCCGTTACATTTGATACAGCAAGCTTTGCATCCTTCGCAAAGTATGGCTTTTCTTTATCACGATCTTCTACATGCGTAAATGTTTCTTTCTTTGATGGCAACTGAATTTTCCATGGCTCGCCTGTCCAAGAATTTGTATGGAAATCACGGCGATTAATTGTTACCTCTTTGTCATCTACCTCTACTAATAAACCTTGGCTTAATGTACTAGCTCCTGGCGGGATATTCCCTTGTACTTTACCGCCTTCCACTTCCATATAGCTTACAGAAGATGTTCCAACAGACGTAAAGTCTTTTTGATGAATCGATCTTGGATCATCTAACGGATAATGTGAATGACCTGAAAACGTAATTACTTGTGGGTATTCTTTTAATACCGCATTAATTTTTGCACTATCTTTCGTTCCCCATTCTTGACTACCGTACACTGTATCTTTAATATGTTGATGTAAAAACACAAAAATCGGTTTTTCTGGATCATCTTTTTGTGCCTTTGCCATTTCTTCTTTTAACCAATTAATTTGCTTGTCCGAATAATAGCCATGTGTTGTACCATCCTCTGGAGACATAACAAGGAAATGATACCCTTTTACCACTTTATGATAATAAATCGATTCCATTCCTGTCTTTTCTAAGAAACGCTTCTGTGCTCCCTCTACAGATAAACCGTTCCAATAATCATGATTACCTAGAGAATTCATTCGTACCGCATCTTTATTTGCATTTTCGTTATACACTTGCATAAAACGATCATATTGCTTTACTGAACCCGAATCAGTAAAATCACCTACAATGACAAATGCATCTTGCTTTGGTGCAAGCGTATTAAATTGCTCAATCGCTCTTTTCCAGCGGAACGTATCATCTGTTCCACTATCTTTAATATGTACATCACTTACAACTGGGAAAACGATTTTCTTCTCACTTGGTGCCTTTTCTTGCTTTTTCTCTTCCGCTTTAACCGACGTACTCCACGGAAATGACACGAATGCTAATACAAAAACCATCAATAATCCAATAAGTCCTTTTACTTTTCGTAAAGCAGTTCTTTCCACGTAAATCCTCCTCATATAATAAACTAATTACAATGATTATTGTATCGAACGCATATTAACTTCGTTTAAATTAAGAATGAAATTTATTTAAGTTTTGTAAATATACAGTCAATTTTGTGTAACATCCCACATTACTTGTATTATCTTATACAACCACCTTTTGTCTTACAGACTCTCATAACTTATTACTAGCTGTAAGCCTATTAAACATCTTTCGTGAAATTTTTCGCCCCTTTATTAACACAACTATCGTTTTACAACATTTAATAGTAATAAAAAGAAACTATGAAGGGAGGAGCCATTAATGGCTTGTAAAAAAAATATCGGCTGTTATGCCCCTTTATCTATCATCTGCCCTCCCTACGATCCACCTAATCCACCTAAACCACCAAGCTGTGAACTAGTCACGAATGAATTTGCTGGTAATTTTTTTATAACAAAAGAAATCCCTCCACCTTCTGAAAATTCCACATTAGTTTTATGGGAAGGAGATGGTTTACTTAAAATATCAGGTACCATTTCTGTGTATAATAGCACTAGTAGTACTGGAGGGGTTACCGTTCAAATTATTGGGCAGGTGACAAATAATTTTACTGTCTATCCTGGCAACACAATGTCATATACAGGTCAATCATTACAATCTGTGACAATCATTAATATTCCAAATAACCCAACTCAATATATAGAGGGAAAATATTGTTGCCAATTCTCATTTTGTTTATAAAATTCTTTACCACCCTAACTTACAAACTATACAAAAAAGCATACCATCACGGTATGCTTTTCCTTATGAAATCGGATAACGCACTGTAAGGCATAATTGCCCTTGGCTCGTTGCCGTCCCTGTTGTTACAATTTGAATAGTAGTAAAATACCTTACTGTAAAAGAGCCACTACTTTGTGGTTGTACAGTAATTGTATTAACTACTGTCGCTCCCACTAGAAAGTTTACTGTAATTGGATTTACACCTACATCATATTTTACATAACCAGATGCATACAAATCTTGCGTAATATTATTCGTATATACCGTTTCAGTTACCGCACCAGTAGCAGCCCAATCTATACACACCTGATCTTGTACAAGTGTTTTACTGGAACAGCATGATAAGTTAGAATTGCACATCTTAGTCCTCTCCTTTTCTCTTATGAAAGTGGATAACGTGTTGTTATACAAAACTCTCCTTGATATGTTCCAGCTGTTCCAGCAGGTAAAGTTACTTCAATTGTCTGGAAACGACGGTACGTAAAAGCAATACTCGTTCCAGGATTTAATGTTTGTGTATCAAGTGTAGCTCCTGTTGCATCTAAAACTGTCAGCGTGATTGGAGCTGGTCCGACGTCATATCGAACAAACCCTGTTCCAATCATATTTTGATTAATATTATTGTTATACAGCACATTTGTAATTGCAGTTGCAACTACAGTTCCTGACCATGGACTACACACTTTATCTTGTACAAAATTTTTATCTGGACAACACGTTAACGCTGTTCCTGAGCACTCACAAGACATAGTTGTTTCCCCTCTCTCTTTTTTATTCCCTATATGTGTATGTCCTTCAGAGTCTTTTGCCTGTACTATTCATCCATTTTCAAAAATTAATCAAAACTCAGTGCTAATAACTAGATAGATTCCGTTTTCTTTCGTTTTTTCATAAATTTATAGATAAAGATACTACCTACAACAATAAGAACGACCACTAATATAGGTAACATATATTGTCCAACAACACCCGCTGCTTTTTCCCAATGCGGACCTAATTTCATTCCAAAATAAATATACAAAGTCGTTAATGGGAACATTGCTACAAATGTATATATGCTAAATTTCCATATGTTCATTTTCGCCATACCACATGGAATGGAAATAAGCGTTCGAACTCCTGGGACGAAGCGTCCAACAAATGCTACAACCGGTCCATATTTCTCAAAAAAATCATCTGCTTTTTGAATTTGTTCTTCTTTAATGAAGAAATATTTACCGTATTTCACCAATACAGGGCGCCCGCCGTAATAACCGAGCGCATATAACGTTAATGGTCCTGTCGTTCCACCAAGTGTTCCGGCTAACACCGCAAGCCAAAAATTCATATCTCCCTCGTACACCCAATACCCAACAAGCGGCAAAACTACCTCTGCTGGAATAAACTCAAAAGTTAAAGCTAACACAACTCCAAAATAAGAAAACTGCTTTAAATAGTCAATTATATCTAAAATAATTTGCTCCATACTTTTAACCCCTATCCTATATTCACATTATGCTTTTCTTGCAATTGAACTGGTGCCATCTTTACAATTCGGTTCAAAATGAATAACACAATTCCAATATCATCTAAAATACCGATAAACGGCAGGAAGTCTGGAATTAAATCGAGCGGCATAGCAACGTAACCAACTAAAAAAGCAATAGATAAGATTTTCTTCTTTATGGAAACCTCTTTTGAAGTAAAAAAGTCAAATAAAAATGGAACAAAACGGCGGACATGAAATACAACTCTTAATCTACTAATAAGTTTTTTCATTTTCTATCTCCTCTCTTTGTATACAAAAAGGACCCTACCAAATATGGTAAGGGTCCTAAAAAGACAATAAGGGGCCTTTACCATTGCTGGTAAAGGTCTCACTAACAACGAATCGTTGCCAATAAAGCCGAGGGTTTCTCCCTGTAATGACGACTTTACTGTAATAAGTTACTCCCCTTTATATACACAATTTTATACAATCACATTAAGATATTTGGAGAGGCTTGTCAATATTTTTTTCATTACTTACATTGCCTATTACGATTATAAAATCAAAAAAGACTTTCTTCCATATTCTCTTTTGAGACAATTTGGAGCTTATAACTATTCGGATCATAGAAAATTATTCTTACTTCTTCACCATGGCGCTCTTCTACAAATGATATTTGATAAAACTCTAACTTTTTCTTTAACCGCTCGATATTTGTAGTTTTTAACAATAGTTCCTTCACTGATGATATAACAGTCTCTCTATGCTCTCCCAGTCCCCTGTTTACAACAAAACAAATTCTCGTTGAACCAATATCATACCACACACCTGTTACACGTATTTGTGGCCTCTCCTTGCTCGGTTTAAATCCTAGAATTCCTTCATAAAAATATAATGTCTCCTTTAAGTTTTTAGATTCTAATACAATACATGTTGTAATACTTCCCATCCGCACTCCCCCTGTCTCTATTAGTTTTCTATATGAGTCATAATTTACAATTATGTACGAATACAATACGTAGTGATGAATATTTCATTTATAAAGGAGGAGTGTAACGTGGATAAATATATGAAATCCTACATACCTTACCATAGCCCAAACGATCCTTGCCCTCCAATTGGAAAGAAATATTACTCAACTCCCCCCCACCTATTTATGGGCTTTCAGCCACCTAACTTACCCCAATTCTCGCCAAAAGAAGCTTTAAGAAAAGGGACTTTATGGCCTGCATTTTATGATTATTATGAAAATCCTTACAAAAAAGGACGGTGAATAAAAACGTGACACAAACATTGCCTGATGAATATTACAAATGGATTGAAGAACTACAAGAGCTAGACTTTGTATTAGTTGAACTTACCCTCTATTTAGATACGCATCCCGACGATATTGCAGCTATAAATCAATTCAATGATTTCTCCTATAAACGAAGAGTATTAAAACAAAGAATTGAAGAAAAATACGGGCCACTTCAGCAATTTGGAAATAGTTATTCTAACGCTCCATGGGAATGGAGCAAAGGACCGTGGCCATGGCAAATATAAAGTGAAACTTTAATCAGTGGGAGGTTACGAACAGCAGGGCTCCAACCGAATTTTGAGATAGGAGTCTTACTGCTCGCAAATAGCGGGATAAAGGAGAGAAACTATGTGGATTTATGAAAAGAAATTACAATATCCGGTGAAAGTAAGCACCTGTAATCCTCAACTCGCAAAATTATTAGTTGAACAGTACGGTGGTGCGGACGGTGAATTAGCCGCTGCTCTTCGCTACTTAAATCAACGTTATACAATTCCTGATAAAGTCGTTGGCTTACTAACCGATATTGGTACAGAAGAGTTCGCACATTTAGAAATGATTGCTACAATGATTTATAAATTAACAAAAGATGCAACACCTGAACAAATGAAAGCTGCCGGATTAGACGCGCATTATGCGAATCATGACAGCGCCTTGTTTTACCATAATGCAGGTGGTGTTCCTTTTACTGCCACTTACATTCAAGCGAAAGGAGATCCTATCGCAGATTTATACGAGGATATTGCAGCTGAAGAAAAAGCACGAGCGACTTATCAATGGCTAATTGATTTATCAGACGATCCCGATATAAATGATAGCTTACGCTTTTTACGTGAACGAGAAATTGTCCATTCTCAACGTTTCCGAGAGGCTGTAGAAATTTTAAAAGAAGAACGTGATAGGCAAATTTATTTTTAAAACACATATCCTAGCGATATGTGTTTTTTTACGTTACAAAGTTAAATATTTCCTAATTAACATATAAATAGTATATTTATTCAATTTAATGCATTATTTTTTAATATTTATAAAATTCCTTCTTGCTTTATAGTCATCAGACCTTTAAAATAATAACAGTTACTCGACAAATTATTTGAATTTTCGACAAAAACACTCATTAGGAGGATTTTTTTTATATGCGTACAACTTTAAAACCAGCGCAAATACTTTCGATTAGTTTATTACTATTCGCAGTTTTCTTTGGTGCTGGTAATATGATTTTCCCACCTCTTCTCGGCCTTTCTTCCGGAGAAAATATGTGGGTTTCCATTACAGGATTTATTATTACAGATGTCGGTTTATCTTTACTAGCTATCGTCGCTGTTGCCCTTGCCGGTGGTAGTTTTAATACTTTAGCAAGCCGTGTTCATCCAAAATTCGCAGCAGTATTCGCTATCATTATTTATCTTTCAATCGGCCCACTATTTGTTATTCCACGAACTGGAACTGTATCTTACGAAATTGGAATCGCACCACTCTTCCCGGACCAATGGTATTCTATGTTAGTTTTTAGTGCTATTTTCTTTACAGTCGTCTACTTCTTATCATTAAATCCATCCAAATTAGTAGATCATATCGGAAAAATATTAACGCCAATTTTACTTGTAATTATTGCAATTATGGCAACAAAAGCAATTCTTTCACCAGGATCATTCGCTGAGCCTATCGGTGACTACAAAGACATCCCGTTTTTCAAAGGATTTCTTGAAGGATTTTTAACTTTAGATGCAATCGGAGCTCTCGTATTATCAACAATTGTCGTAAATGCAATTCGTCAAAACGGTATACAAGATAAGAAATCGATTGCGAAATATACAATTATTTGCGGAAGCATTGCTGCCCTATTCTTAACAATTGTTTATTTCTTACTCGGTTATATCGGTGCTTCAAACGGAAACTTAGGACAATTCGAAAACGGTGGTCAGCTATTAGCTACTGTTATGTATCAATTCTTTGGGACAAGCGGGAATGTTTTATTAAGTATCGCAATTATCTTTGCTTGTTTAACGACTGCAATCGGTGTTGTAAGTGCATTCGCAAACTATTTCGCAACAGTGTTAACGAATGTTTCATACAAGAAACTGGTACTATACGTTTGTATCTTTAGCTTCATCATTTCAAACTTAGGCTTAAGCTTATTAATTAAAATTACATTACCTGTATTAATTATTTTATATCCAATTACAATCATTTTAATTTTCGTATCATTTATTGATAAATATACGAAACGTAAACCTTCTGTCTATATCGGAGCGATGATCGCGGCATTCATTATTAGCTGTATTCATGCACTTGATAATGTGGGAATGATACCAAGTTTTATCGCTAATATCGTACACACAATTCCTTTTTATAACTTAGGAATCGGCTGGATCGTTCCAGCAATAATTGGTGGTATAATCGGATACTTTGTTCCGCAAACAGAAGCTGAAGGTGAAGTTTCTACAAAATAGAAAAGAAGCAAGCATGAAATCCATGCTTGCTTCTTTTTATTTTCTATCGCTGAATACTGTATTTGTGTACGATCGAACCGTTAACATATAGTAACTAAAGTAAATCATGACATACACTCCTATACTACCTAGTAACGGAAGACTATATTCGAACATTCCTGTAAAGCCCATCAAACTTAAAAATGCAAAGAATGTATGACAAATCGCAAGGAGTAATGGTACTAAGAAAATTGCACCTACTTGCTTTCTTACAGACTCTATTGCTTCCTTTTTCGTTAGTCCAATTTTCTTTAACATTTCGTAAGCTGGTCGCTCTGCCATCGCTTCTGTTATTTGTTTAAAGTATAAAATACAACCCGTTGCAAGAATAAAGACAATCCCTAAAAATACACTAGCAAATAATAACACTGCACCATCTTGCAATTCAGATTCGCTCGCCTCTTCAAAGGATTGGAATTTTGCTTCCTTAGATAGGATAGTCCCTAACTCTTTCGTTAGCTCTCTACTACCGTTTCCTTCAACGATAAATCCGCTAACTGTTGAAACAGCATTTCCTTGCTGCAGCTTATTAAATAACGAATCTTGAACAACAAGTCCAACTGGTGCAAGTTTCGCACTCACGATTGTTTCCTCACGATGATCAACGATTGTTATACCATTCTTCATCCCTTCGAAGGATACGTCGTTTCCTTCAAGCGAATTCTTTTCTATGTTATATGATTTATACGGATCTAATAAAACAACTTCCTTTTCAGAACCTAGAATAACTTGTTTATTACCTAACATAGAAGCTGATTTATTATAATCCGACACTTTTATAACTTGTACATTACCATTCCCTATTAAGTACCCAGTTAGTATTTGTTCTCCCTCTATCTTTCCTTTCATAGAGAGCATAGCTACAGACGTTTCATTTTTGATTCCTAACTCATGTTTTTGAATTTCTTTTCTAACTTTCTTATCTAACTCCTTTCCAGTTGTTACATACTCATAACTAACTGGATTCATTAATGTCGCCGTTTTCTGCGCCCCATAATACATACTAGAACTAATTCCAATTGTACATAGTGTCACTGCACTTAATAAAGATAATAGCGCAAGCATCTTTACATTTCCTTTTATTCTGAAGAACAAGGAAGAAATTGATAAAATGTTCGTTCCATTCCAATATTTCGTTTTATCTCCCTTTATTTTATGGAGTGATTTCACTGTATACTGCTCGAATAGTAAAAACGTACCTTTTACAATACACCCAAAAATAAGTAGACCTGTAATAAAGATTGCTCCAAATCCAAAAACTTGTGTGAGTAACGCAATTATATAACCTGTAATTAATAAAACAATCGCTCGTTTTGCCTTCTTACTTGAATACGTAGGTGCCTCTTCTTTCTGATTTTCACCATATAGTAATTCAACTAAACGATGCTCATAAATTAACTTTTTACTTTTCCATGATGCAATAAAGAAAATCGCACCTATCGTTATAAGGACCTCTACTATAGATAAAAATGAAATCGTAAATGTAAAAGTAAACGCACTTCCCATTAACTTCACAAGAAGCCCTGCACATATATTCGCTATAAATAAACCAGAAATAATACCTAATACACTTGCCGCAGCACCAACTAATAATGTTTCATAAAAGAGTAGCTTAGCAATTTCCTCTTTACGAATTCCTAATAAACTGTATAACGCAATTTCTTTTTTCTTCTTTCGCAAAAAGAAGCTATTACAATAAAAAATAAAAATCGCTAAAAAGATAATCAACAAAATTTGTGCAAACGTAAATGTCGTTTCCACTTTATCCGATTCTTTCAAAAGCGCTACTACACTTTCATTTCGTTTAATCGATACAAATGTAAAATAAATAATAATGCTGCCTACTAACGAAATAAAGTATAGAAAATAATCTTTAATATTTCGTTTTATACTACGTTTTGATACTTCTAAAAAATCCATCGTATACCTTCACCTGCTCTCGCGTTTCTCTATACATGAAGTGTATACGAAATTCTATTTCTTCCCTATCGATTTTCATTACACCTCTCTTACGATATTGTAATATAACAAAATAAAAGAACCTAGTTTCCTAGGCTCTTCACATCGTATGTTTAAAAGTAAATAACTCTTCTTTTGACTGCGCAGCAGATTGTTCTTCTTCTACAACTGTCTTCTTTATCTCTCCCCCTAACCTTACTTTCATCATCGCCTCTTCTATACTTTTTACAATCATATTTCCTGAAAAAATAGTAAGCCCGAAAAATGTAATTGGGACGAGAGGAATCCATGGATGCACTGTTAAAGATCTAAAATAGACTCCAATTAAACCTGACCATTCATGCGTGTAAGAGTCTATTTCTTCTACCGGTCCTAAAAACTGAACAGTTCCACCAAAGAATACTTCTAGTAACCCTAAGTGCAGTAAAATAGTAAGAGTCTGCGTAAACTGCTGAAGAAATACGAGTATAAACGTCATATAGAGATGCGGAAAAAGATGCTTTATAACAATATGTCTTCTTGATCCACCTAATATGCGCGCGGCATCAATAAATTCTTCCGTTTGTAATTTACGAACTTCCTTCGCAACATACAGTGCAATAACTGGCATCGCAAGCAATACAAGTAATATCACTTGAAATGAAGCTCTTTCAAAAAAGGTTGTTGTTTCGACTCCGCTTTTAAAGCTATTCACAGATTTAAGAAAGAAATACGCAATCATAACTGTCGGAATAACTGTGAAACTATCAAAAAAAGCCTCAATCTTCGAAAAACCTCTTTTTATATATGTTCCAAGCACTACACCGAAAAAAACACCTATTACCATTCTAAGTGCCGCAATTAAAATAGATATACCAATCGTCCACTTCGCGCCTTCAATGACTAAATGTAAAAGGTCATATCCTTTCCTGTCTGTCCCGAGTAAAAATTGTAATGAAGGTGAAAACGGTGGCACCTCTGGATTTCCAGCCGCATCATATTGCAGTGTAACTTTTTTAATCTGTCCATCATTCCATATCGTATTTCCGATGCTCAAAAGAACTAATATGAGAAGAAATCCAATGCTTATCCAAAATCTTTTATCACGTTTTATATACGTCCACATATTATAATCTCTCCTTCATCGCAGCTGGAACTAGGTAATGAAACAGTTTAAATAGAATAAAAATCGGAATATAAATAAGCAGCACACTAACGATGAAAATCTCAATCCTAATATCCGGATATGCTTTCAAAAACATAAAAATACCACCCGTATTAAAAATCCATTCTATAATATATAAATTTGATAACATAAAAAAAACATTCGTTTTCGCAAAGAAAAGTGTACTAAGCAACACATTTCGCAAAATATGACGATTTAAAATATGAAAACGATTCAACCCTTTTGCCTTAGCAAATAGTACATAATCTTTTTCTAGCTCATTTTCAAAGCGGAGCACTAACAGTTTTACAAACATAATCGTAGTCGGGATACTCAAACAAAATATCGGCAATCCTCTAATCGACTCGCCTCCAATTGCCGCAATTTGAAAAGGTAAAAAACCTGTTTGTTTAAAAAACCATATAACTAAAATTTGTGATCCTAAAATAAGAAGAATGTCTGGAATGGATTCTAGGAAGATGAGACATGATTTAATTCGATGTTGTATACGCGGTGAACTACTCATAATCATATAAACGATACAAAATGCTACCAATAATGAAATGCAAAATGCAGCCAAGAAAATAACCATTGTTTCTTTATAATGAACAAACAACTGTGGAAACAAAAATTTATCACTTGCATATTGCATATTGGAAATATCCATTAATTTCGCAAATACTTCTTTTAGACTTTTTATGTACGCTGATACATCCAGCTCAAATCCATAAAATAATTTCGGCAGTGCCCCTAAACAAATAATCCCCAAAATCGAAATAATAAATTGAATCGTCATTTCCATCCCATTCAAAAATACTTTTTTGACCATTTTTCCCCCTTCTCTCTCTATGATTTACCCCTCAATCTTATTCTTAATTTTCTGAATTGTAAATATTCAAACATAAAAAAATCGCTAGGTTATGATCCCAGCGATTCCGTATGCACATGCTTTTCTCTTTTCGCAAACGGTATATACAAAATAAAACATCCAATCAAAGCCGCAATCTCCAATGAAATAATATAGTAAGGATGCGGACCTAACATATCAAGTAATGAAGCAGTTTCTGGCTTATGAGCTAAAAACATATAATTACCACCTGTTTTAAAATTCACAAACGAAACGATAGGAATTAAGATGTTTAAAAATATCATCGTACGCTTAATAGATTGTAATGTTGGACGATATCCTTCCACCCAAGTCATAAAGAGCGGTGCCCAAATGAGCAATATATGTGCGATAAAAAACTCAATGAAACGAAAATGCGGAAAAGCATATTGCACGTTTGGCGTTAAAATGGCTTGTGATGCACCGATAATTCCTGTGAAAAATACAATCTCATATATTCGATAACTTTTCGTTACAATCATAATCGACGCTAACAATAAACTTATCGTACATAACTCAAATGATAATGAAGTGCCTAGCTCAAAAACCCCGGCTTTCCATTCCCACATATGGAGCCCAATTTCACTCCCAATAAATAAAAATGCAATCGCATATCGAACCGTTATATTCCACTCACTTTGCCGTAATATATCTTGGTATTGATACAGAAAAAATATCCCCACCAACATAATAAATAATATAAGGACGTGTTGCCTTGAGTATGGAATAAATGGTTTTAATGGATGCGCACTAAAATAAGCTTCCATCTTGCCTCCTCCTCTCCTTCATACAATATTATTGTTAGAAAGAAACGACGAGTCAATTCATTTGCTTACACTAGGACAAGCTCTACCTTACATTTACATATTCATACCTTACAAAACTGTAAGGTTATTGTAAGCTAAAACGATTTGTCAGATTCTTCACCTCCTCTATACTTAATGTAGATACTAAAACGAACGAAAAGGTGATAAATAGATGAAGAAGAAAAATAAAGTGTTAATTACTAGTGTAGTAGCAATCGGAATTGCAGCTGGATCATATTTTGCTTTAGCTGGCGGTAGTTCAGAAGTAGCAATGGCATATAGCGGTTATAAAGTTACGGAAAAACAAATTGAAAATGCACAAAAATTTGGCGGCGAAGTTATTCCAAATGGAATTGAAACAATTTCATTCGATCCAACAAAAGGCACATATGAATTAGCTGTTAAAAAAGGTGATGAAGTGAAAAAAGGTCAGCTTCTATTTAAATATAATGACCCTACTGCTAAACAAGGTGTAACGGAAGCAGAAATGCAAAAGAAACTTGCTAACAAAGAAGTTGACTTACTAAACAAACAACTAAATGCAGCAAAACAAAAATTACAAAAAGATAAAAATGCAGGCCTTCCTCAGGAAGCATTAAAAGCATCGGAAATCGAAGTGCAACAATTAGAATCACAACTTGAAATGAAGAAGTTTGAAGTAGAAAAAGCTGATGAAATGATTAAAGTAGCAAAAGAGAAAGTAAACACACTTTCTGTAACGAGCCCTGTTGATGGCGTAATTGATGATATCGTGAAAACTGCCGATGAAAAAACAGGTATGAGTGGCATTACACTTCGTCACGCTGGTCAATTTAAAGTAAAAGGTCAACTTTCTGAATATGAGCTTGCTAGTATGAAAGTTGGGCAAGAAGTAACTGTTTCATCAAAAACGGTCGCTGGTAAGACTTGGACAGGAAAAGTAACGGAAATCGGTTCTACACCATTAAAGAGTATGGACGAAAATAAAACTGTTTCTAACTATCAATTCACTGTCACATTAGATAATAGTGAAGAATTACAAAACGGCTTCCACGTTTACGTAACAAGTAAATCTGGCGAAGCAACTGGTACGATTGTTCCGAAAAGCAGTATTGTGAAAAAAGGTGACAAAAATGTTGTCTTCGTTGTGAAAGATGGTAAAGCGAAAGAACAAGCGGTTACTGTTGAATTCGAGACAGATAGCGAAGCAAAAGTTTCTGGAGTGAAAAAAGGAGAGCAAATTATCTCTAAACCTGAAAAAGATGTAAAAGATGGTATGGAGGTTGTCGTCCAATGATTGACTTAAAAGGCATCACGAAGTCCTTCCAAAATGGTGCAGAGTCCGTTCAAATATTACACGGAATTGATGTAACACTGAACCAAGGAGAATTCACTTCTATTATGGGACCATCTGGTTCTGGTAAATCAACACTAATGAATATTATCGGTTGCTTAGATAAACCAACGACAGGTACGTACGAAATAGCTGGGCAAAACATTTCAAACATGTCTGAAACAGAACTTGCGCACGTCCGTAATAAAGAGATCGGTTTCGTATTCCAAAACTTCATGTTATTACCGAGACTTACAGCAATGCAAAATGTTGAATTACCTCTTATTTACGCTGGAGTTGATAAAAAAGAAAGACGTGAACGCTCATTAGCAGCTTTAGCAAAAGTAGGCTTAGCTGATCGTGCTACTCACTTGCCGAACGAATTATCAGGTGGTCAAAAACAACGTGTCGCAGTCGCACGTGCAATCGTAAATAATCCGAAATTCATTTTAGCCGATGAACCGACTGGTGCACTTGATACGAAAACAAGTACACAAATTATGGACCTCTTTTACGAATTAAATAAACAAGGCTCAACAATCATTATAATTACCCACGATCGTGAAATCGGGGAAGCTGCAGCACGTCAAATTGTAATTCGTGACGGAAATATCGTCCAAGATTGGAGAGGTTAATTTTGAACACGAGTGAAAATATACGCATGGCCCTTTCCTCTATCTTTGCTCATAAAATGCGTTCTATCTTAACAATGCTAGGAATTATTATCGGTATTAGCGCTATTATTACTATCATTTCAATGGGTGATGGTACAAACGCAAAGTTTAAAAAAGAATTAGGCCAAGGAAAAGATACTGAAGTAACGATTTACTACAACAACCCTGATTACGGAACTGATAGTGCCAAAATTACAGCTGATATGTTAAAACGTCTTCAAACTGTGCCAGGCGTTAAAGATGTTTATCCCGATGTAAGTATGAAAGTAAAAGCATCTTCTGGTTCAAAGGATGTCTCTCTTGATTTAAAAGGTGGAACAGGCGCCTTTATGACAGATGCGAAAATAAAATTAGTTCACGGTCGTGAATTAAATGATAGTGAATTAAAGCAAGCAATCCCTGCTGTTATATTAAATGAAGAAGCTTTCAATAAATTATTTAACGGCTGGGAATCAAATTTATACACTGACATAAAAGGAAAGCCATATAAAGTAGTCGGTGTGTATGAAACAAAAAATGATTTCGGAATGGCTATGTCAGAAGGTTATACATCACTTGAAAACGCTCCTGTAATCTCAGGAGTAACTGAGTATGACTCTGTAAGATTAATATTAACTTCACCAGCAGAACGTAAAAGTGTAGAAAAACAAGCCGCTTCTGTTTTAAACGAAATGAAAGCTCCTAAATTTGAGCATAAATTCGAAGCTCAAGATATGGGTGAATTTACGAAGCAACTAGATGAATCAATCGGTATGATGAAAATGGTATTCGGTGGTATCGCTGCTATCTCCTTACTTGTTGGTGGTATCGGTGTAATGAACATCATGCTTGTATCTGTAACAGAACGTACACGTGAGATTGGTATTCGTAAAGCACTTGGTGCAACACGCGGTAAAGTATTAACGCAATTCTTAATCGAATCGTGTATTTTAACGGGACTCGGTGGTTTCATCGGATTCATGCTCGGTATTTTCTTCGCTTGGATCGTCTCAATCTTTGCCGGATGGCCACTTGTTATCTCAAAAGAACTTGGACTTCTTTCAGTAGGTATTTCAATGCTAATCGGTATTGCATTCGGTTTACTACCAGCAAACAAAGCTGCAAAACTTGATCCAATTGAATGTTTACGATATGAGTAAATAAAAAACGTAGGAGTTTACACTCCTACGTTTTTTATTTTATTAAAGGCAAATGTAATTTTATCGACGTTTTGACAAAAATAAGAACCTCTAACTTCTATTATATAAAGTAAAACTATACTCAGTGGGAGTTTTGTTCATCCCCCTCTGAGTATTAACCTTCACCAATCGGGCGTTTACGGGCAGTTAGTCTCCCACCTAACTTCTTTGCTCCAGCCAAATTTTGAGGTGGGAGTTTTACTACCCACAAATAGCGGGATAATTCTACTGCAATTCGTGAACCAATTCATAACGATATCGTCCCTTTAAATCATGTTTCTTCTATTATATATGTTTCATGTTACGAATATCTTTTTATCATTTAAACTTTCATTTCGCGTTACAGCTATCAAGCAATCCTATTATTGCAAAAATAATATGTAAAAGAACAAATTCAAGGCGTAATTTTTTCCATACTACAACTTATTTTGTAACAATTATATCTCTATTTTATTAAATTTACCCCTATATATATGACTTTACACGCAAAAAGATTATATTTTTATAACTAGATTTCGATTCAAACAGTTAAATACCCCTTTTTTGTAACGTTACAGAAACAGTTCAGTAACATTTCCGATACATTATTAATCTATCAGTAATTAAAACAGTATTGATTTTATGAATTATATGTTCTAATCCCCTAAAAAACGCAAAGAGAACGCTATCAGGATATTAATGGAATTATTACAGAATATTAATGCCTCGTTACGAATGCTTTGTAGTTTTGTGTTTTCCGCAAATAAGAAAATAATGGTTGCTATAATGAGGTCAACGAAAACAAATGCAATGGAGGCTATTATGAAAAAATTTATGGGTATAGCAACAGCAGCGGTTTTTGGTCTTGGGATTTTCACAACATCTGCTAAAGCAGAAACAATCGTAACGACTGATGTACTAAATGTACGAGAAAACCCAACTACTGAATCACAAGTTGTCGGAAAGTTATTAGATGGATATAAAGTTAACGTTTTACATACAGAAAACGGATGGTCAAAAGTTAAATTAAATAGTGGTAAAGAGGCTTTCATAAGCGCTGACTACACAAAAGATACTTACTACGTAACAGCAAACGTATTAAACGTACGTGCTGGTGCAAACACAGACTCAGAAATTCTTGGTAAGTTGAAACAAGATGATGTAATCGAAACAACACACGAAGTGCAAAATGACTGGATTCAATTTGAATATAACGGAAAAACAGCTTATGTTCATGTTCCTTACTTAACAGGTAAAGCACCAGTTAAAGTTCAACCAGCAGTTAAAGTTGAAAAAGCAATTAAAGTTCAAGACACAGCTAAAGTTCGTGAAGCAGTTAAAGCTGGAGAAGTAGCTGAAACTCAAGCAAAAGCTAAAGTAGAGGAAGCAACTAAAGCTCGTGAAGCAGCTGAAGCTCAAGCAGAAGTTAAAGCTCAGGAAGCAGCTAAAGCTCGTGAAGCAGCTAAGGCTCAAGCAGAAACTAAAGCTCAGGCAGATGCTGAAGCTCAAGCAGAAGCTAAAGCTCAAGAAGCAGCTAAAGCTCGTGAAGCAGCTAAAGCTCAGGCAGATGCTGAAGCTCAAGCAGCGGCTAAAGCTCAAGAAGCAGCTAAAGCTCGTGAAGCGGCTAAAGCTCAGGCAGATGCTGAAGCTCGTGAAGCAGCTAAGGCTCAAGAGGCAGCAGCTGAAGCTCGTAAAGCAGCTAAGGCTCAAGAGGCAGCAGCTGAAGCTCGTGAGGCAGCTGATCGTGAAGCGGCTAATAAGGCTCAAAAACCAGCTACACAACAACCTGTTGCAAAAGAAACTGAGAAAAACACACAATCTTCTTCTCGTGAGTTCCAAGTTGTAGCAACAGCTTACACAGCAGATCCACTTGAAAATGGTTATAAAGCAGGCGACCAAGTAAAATCAGCTTTAGGTCACAACTTAACAGCAAATCCAAACATGAAACTAATTGCAGTTGATCCAAGTGTAATTCCATTAGGTTCAAAAGTATGGGTTGAAGGCTACGGAGTAGCAATCGCTGGTGATACTGGTGGAGCTATTAAAGGAAATAAAATTGACGTTTTAATGCCAGATAAAGGTACATCAAGTAACTGGGGACGTAAAACAGTTACAGTGAAAATTTTAAACTAATTATTATGTAAAAAAGAGTCGATCTCAATGTTGAGATCGACTCTTTTCTATGATTCTTACATTCTTTCTCTCCCGTCCAAATTAAATCTATCCCTTTGAATTCTATATACGATAGACTACTATTTCAACAGAAAAAAGAGGATGCCATAGCATCCCCTCCTTTTCTTCCCTATTCCACACAAGTAAACTGCGTCCAAGCCCCAACATAATCTAGTAAAAACAGTTCTTCTTCAGCAATTGTACCGACAATATTTTTCCGTTCATCTATCGGCATTTCTTTCAAGATGATTTGTAGTTCACCTTTATACTTTCCGAATGAGTTGTTACCAATTACAACTTGGCCTCTTTCCTGCGGTACACTTTCTCGCATTGGGAAATCGTCGTCTTTGTACTTTTTACGTACTTCTGTAGAACGTACCATATATTCTGTTATGTCGCCGCGTCTTACGTGTAATTCTTGCAGTGTCGCTCTCTTCTCTACTTCAGTCGCTTCGTCTACAAATTGTACTTTTAGCTGTAACATGTAACGATTTAAGTTTCCGAGTCTCTCTAACTCTTCTTCGCTCGCATAAGCATTTCCGATAATAACATCATCAATAAGCCCTGTCGCCCATAAATGCTTCGCTTGTACTTCAATTGGTAAGTTACGATGTTGTTCTAACGTACATAATCCGTCATTAATATCCCATGGACCAATGCAAGCGGCATGTGATGTAATAAATGCTGCACTGCGAATACCATGCTTTTTGAAGCGTTCACTACAGCGAATGAAATAATCATACGGAAGACCAGTGAATTTTTGCGGATAAAAATTATGACAACCGATTAAAGCTGATTTATTCGCCTGATGCGAAAGAATATTTTCTAAATACGCAATATCGTTACTTACGTTTAACTCAATTTTTAAACCGTACGGATTATTCGTCATTTTTGCTTCAGTTAATCCGTCAAACCCTACATCTAAACGAATACCGTCTGCACCCATCTCTGCGAAGAATGATAGATCATTATAACTAATACCAAGTTGATCGAATACAGCTGGAGCTACATCCAAAATAACTTCCATATTGTTATCTTTTGCGTGATTAATAATTTCTTTAAATTCCGCTACAATTTCCTCTTTCGGACGATTAACAGATAGTAAACAAGTGAATATTCTTGAAAAACCGTGGCGGGCCGCTGCTGAAATGTATGCCATATCTTTTTCTTTCGTTGAATGCTCTGGATAAAGTGAAATTCCTAATTTACGCTCCATGCTTTTGCATCTCCTTCACACGTTGTATTAATGCCATGCTCGTAAATCTATATTTTGCAGATAAACATGTCGCACATAAAATCGTTGGTACAATGATAAAGAATGGTGATTGTAAACTAAATACTACATAAGCTCCCATTGAACATCCGATAAATAATATCGATACTAGTAGTAACACTAATAAAGATTTACTTTGTACCCATTTTGAATAATGAGCAATGCATTGTCCGACCACGAATGTAATTAAGATGATAATTGCTCCGAGCATTCTGTTTTCTCCTCTCCTGCTAATTGTTGTTTCTCATACATTTTGAAGAATGGATAGTAAATAACGAATGAGATAACAAAGTTAATAAGTACAAGTACACCAGCCATAATTGTCCAGTCCGTACTAATAATCGCTGCAATTGGCGCTAACATCGTAAATGGCAGCTTCGCCATCATGAGCGGAATCATACCTGAAACAACTGCGAAATATGATACCGTCGTTGTAACTAGCGGTGTAATAACGAACGGAATAATTAAGATCGGGTTCATTACAATTGGTGCCCCGAAAATAATTGGTTCGTTAATATTGAACAAACCTGGTACGAATGATAGTCTACCTAACTCTTTTAAGAACTTAGATTTAGAGAACATAAACATAATAACTAAAGCTAACGTTGAGCCCGATCCGCCAATCCATACGAACCATTGAATAAATTGCTCTGTAAATAAGTTTGGTAACTGATGTGCATTTCCTGTAGCCGTGAATACTTCCATATTTTCAAGAATTGCTGAATCCCACATCGGACGAATGATTGGTCCTAAAATCGCTGGACCATGTATACCGAACGACCAGAAGAATACGATTAGGAATACTGTTAATAAACCACCGAATAAATTATTCCCTACTAACACTGACTTTAATGGCGCAATTAAATATGTGATCGTTGTATTTACATCAAATTTTAAACCGTAACGAATGCCCCAGAACAAAAGAATAACTACTAAAGTTGGAATTAATGCTGCAAATGAATTTGCAACTGCTGGTGGTACACTATCTGGTAATTTAATCGAGATATTATGCTTAATCATGAAATGATAAATTTCAACTGCAATTAATGCTGTCACAATAGCTCCAAATAAAGACGTAGCACTTAATGTCCCTACTGAAATATATCTTCCTGCATCAATAACACCTGGTACAGCTTTTGTTATTTGAATAGGTTCAACTGATGCTAGTAAAAAGGCGAGTACAGATAACAATCCTGCACTTAACTGATTGAGCTGATAAAAGTTCGCGAGTGAGGCCCCTACCCCAAATGCTGCGTATAAAGCCATTAAACCTACTGTAAATCGGAATGGAATATCTAAAATATGGCGAAACGGTGCAATCCACTCCATATATGCATCAATTGGTAAGTTTAAAAAGATAACGAAAAATGACCCGACAATCGTTAACGGTAATGTAGAAATAACTCCATTTCGAATTGCTAATAAATGTCGTTGCCCCGCAATCTTTTGCGTTGTTGGCATAATCTTCTGTTCCATAAAACTCATAAAACCATTCATCGATAACCCTCCCTATGTTCAATCTGACAAAAATAAAAGTTATAACATTATAATGTTTGTATTTAAAAAAATATAATTACGCTAAAACTAATTGTTCAGCTTGCTTAAGTACTTTCAAACCATCACACATGCCATAATCTCGCTGCTCTATAATTGCAACTGGTATATTGTATGACTTCGCAAGAAACTCTACTGCTGGAAACAAATACTTCACCTGTGGCCCAATTAAAACAACATCAGCATTTTTAATTTCCAATTTCACAAGTTCCGAATCAACTGCTTTAATTTTATAATCCTTCCCTTGTTTCTTTGCCTCTTCTTGCATTTTCCTTACAACCATACTCGTTGACATACCTGCTGCACAACATAATAAAATGTACATATTATACTGTCACTTTCTCTTCCACTCGTTTATGAAGAGTAATAAATTCCTCAGCAAGTTCTTTTACTGTAATTGCATTCATTAAATGATCTTGTGCATGCACTAATAGTAAACTTATTTCTGCATGATTCCCTCTTGCTTCCTCTTGAATTAAATCTGTTTGAATGCGATGAGCTGCTGAAATTTCCTCACTAGCAAGTTCCATCTTTTCACTCGCATTCTCAAAATCTCCTTGTCTTGCAAAAGCGATTGCCTCAAGCGCTGCGCTTCTAGCATTGCCACCATGTAAAATTAACGCAAATGGAGTTTGCATATCAGTCATTTTAAATTCCCCCAAGCTTTGTTTTTCTATATTTTAATCTTATTATGAAAACGCATACAATTAAACATAAAAAACTTCCGTTATGTAACGGAAGTTTTTATATACTTTTTCAAAACGATAGTAAACTCTCTTGAAACTCTTCAATTACTTCAGTCCGAGTTAGTTTCTCTATCGTATTTTGATTAGACATAATATCATATAAAAAATCATAAAGCCTTTGCAAATCTTCATTATTATTGCGCTTCACACTAAATAAAATAATCAATTGTACTTTTTTATCTCCCCACTCAACAGCCTTATCAAGTGTACAAAACATCAAAAATGTTTCCTCACTTAATAATTGCATCGGATGCGGAATCGCAACTAAATTCCCAACCACTGTCGGAGATGTATTTTCTCTTTCCATAACAGAAGCATAAAAATTTTCTGGTACATAATTTTTCTCAGCAGCTTTCTCACATAAAAACTGGATAACTTCTTCTTTCGTAGAAGCACTACGATTTAAAAAGATCAAATCTTCCTTAATATATTGCTTCACACTATTATCCACATGTGTAAACAACTGCTGACCAATCGATTTAATCTCTTTATCATCAAATATTGAGTTCACTTTTATAACTGGCACAGGCAAACCACTCGGTATATGAATCGTACTAATAATACAATCTACTTTATCTTTATAAAGATCTTCTACTTTCAATTGATAATAGCCTGTAATACCTACAATCTCTAATTTATCTCGGAACTGTGATAAAATTTTATATTTCAATAGTTGTGCACTTCCTTGCCCAGTCGCACAAACTAATAAACATCTTTTCTTTTGATTCTTTTCCTGCAAACGGCTCATCGCTCCGCCAAAGTGAATGGCAATATAACCAATTTCACTTTCCGGAATCGATTCTCCCGTATATTCACCAATTATATCTCCAACGAGAACCGCAATTTCAAAAGCATACGGATAATTCTTTTTCACTTCTGCCAAAAGGGGGTTTCTCGTATTTAACTTATATTTCAAACGGTTTAATAACGTTTTTAAATGAACACCAAATCCAAATAATAATTCTTCATCATAATAAAAAATAAGATTCCGTTCTTCCGCAACTTTGAAAAGAATGTGCTGCATGAATGCATATACATCTTTTCCTAATAGCTCTTCTACATTTTCATAGCGATCTCTCGCTGTAACAGCTGTACTCAACAAATGCATCGTCACATATAAAATTTCTTCTTCTGGAAATTGAAGATTCAGCTCTTCCTCTAATCCCCCTAAAATTTGTTTCGCAATTATATATTCTTTCTTTATTATCAGTTCAGATTTCTCTACATGCAGTACTTGAATGTAATGATTATCTTGGCATCGCTTTAACGCAATCGCAATATGAATCGCTAAATTATCAATTTCTATATCTGATAAATATATCGTTCCTCCCTCAATATACTTTAATATAACTGAACGGATAAGTGATATATGAGGTAACGATACATATGTATTTGTCTGCTCATATTGCTCATGAAACGGAGTATGGACATAACGTGGTAAACCATATTGTGATAAACAAGAACGGATGCTAAATTCTTCACCAACAGCACGAATACCATAATATGGCCTTTTTTCAATTTGTAATTTATAGCGATTACAAATATCCGTAACATCTTTCATAATTAAGTTTACAGTAGATTTACTCACATAAATCTCTTCTGCTAACTGCGAAAGCTTCACATATCCTTCTGTCGTTAAAACACGTTGTAAAATATACGCTATCCTTTCTTCATAAGAAATTGGAATCTTTTCCGTCTGTTTTTGAAATTGGCTCATACAAAACTCTTCAAATTTCTTCGTTTGTATAATTTCTAGTTCGTATCCAGTCCCTCTTTGTGATTCGATTTCCGCTCCGTGTTCTCTCAATATATCATTTAATAATTTGATATCCTTTTGAATCGTCTTCGTTGATACATGTAATCGGCTCGCTAAAAAAGCTCGATTTAACATCGATTTCTCTTCTAAAAACTCCTCTAAAATAGAAATTAATCGCTGATGCACCTTTGTCATAGCTCTTCCTCTCGCTCTTTATATATAAAAAGGAAAAACCTGCTGAAATCAGTAGTTTTCCCCTTTTATATTTTATCTATTTCTTTAATGTAAATCCGAATTTATCCCAAGCTTGTAAATAATCTAGTAAGAAAATCTCTTCTTCTATAATTCGCCCAACTACATTTGTTTTTCCTGTATTCACCATATCTTTTAATGCAATTTGTAATTCACCTTTATACTGGCCATATTGCTCATTATCAATTAAAAGATCGCCACGCTTAATTTCACGTGTATTGTGTGGTTTAAACTCTTCTTTTTTATATTTCACACGACTTTGTGTAGAACGAATCATATATTCAGATACATCCCCGCGATAAAAATGTGGTTCTTCTAACACAATAATTCTTTCTAACTCTGTTGTCGTTTCATAAATCTCTATATCAAAAGTTTGCTTATCTTTATTTAATTCACCAAGCGCCTCTAGTTCTTTTTCTGATGCATAAGCATTCGCAATAATAACATCATCAATTAATTCTGTCGCAAACAAATGCTTCGCCTGTGTTGTCATTGGTAATTCACGATGCTCTTCTAACGTACATAAACCTTCTGTTACCGGCCAAGGTCCGTATGTTGCATCAAATGATGAAATAAAAGCAGCTGTTCTCATGCCGTAATCTTTAAATTGTTTCGAGCATTTAATAAAATGATCGTATGATAATCCTGAATAACGGTGCGGATAGAAGTTGTGACAGCCAATTAAATTTTCACGATTTGGTCTATGACTCATAATGTTATCTACATACTTCGTACCGTTGCTCATATTAATCTCAATTTTTAAATCATACGGATTGTACGTCATAATCGATTCTTCTAATCCTGAGAAGCCGACATCTAAACGAATACCGTAAGCACCTAGTTCATGGAAAAACGATAAATCATTATAAGAAATACCTAGTTGCTCAAAAACAGACGGACTAATATCAACCAATACTTGAAATCCTAATGCATTCGCATGAGAAATCGTTTCTTTAAACTCTTCTATTATTTTCTCTTTTTCCCCATCCACAGATAGTAAACATGTGAACACACGTGTAAATCCATATTTACTTGCTAATGTTAAATACTCCTTATCTTTCTCTACTGTTGAATGTTCCGGATAAATAGAAATACCTAATCGTCTCATATGTACACGCCTCTTTCTTCATTGTTTTGTAAACCTTTTCAAATATATGTAGTGAAAAAGTATATATCCCCTTCTCATCCACTACTTTTTGAATCCGCTTTCTTTAAAGAAAAAAATTTCTATCATTCATAACAATTACTAGTCTATACATCTATACTTTACATCTTTTTTTCATAGTTGTGTAGCTTTTACACAAATTTGTCAGTTCTTCATCTTAAAAATTGTTATCCGCTTTCAAGACACCTTCCTTGACTGTTACATTGACCAATACATATACTCGAAAGAAAAGAGAAAATTTTTATATAGGGGATGAATATATGGGAGAGGCAGTACTCGTAAAACGAGAACCGTTATGGACAAAAGAGTTTATTGCGCTAATTCTAGCAAACTTATGTATGTTTTTAGGATTTCAAATGTTAATTCCAACTTTACCTGTTTATGTGAAAGAAATTGGGGGCACAAGTTCAAATATCGGATTCGTTGTCGGCATGTTTACCGTTGCAGCACTTTTTATTAGGCCGCTAACTGGAAATGCCCTGCAGAAATTCAACAAAAAAATCATTTTAATGATCGGTACCGCTATTTGTTTACTCGCTATGGGCAGTTATCTTTTCGCTTCAACCGTTTTCCTATTGCTTGCCGTTCGAATTTTACACGGAGCTGGTTTTGGTATTACAACGACTACATACGGAACTGTCGTTTCAGATTTAATTCCGCAAGCTCGCCGCGGTGAAGGCATGGGGTACTTCGGTCTTTCTGGAACTATCGCCATGGCGCTCGGCCCGCTTATCGGACTTTGGCTTATGCAAGCATATAACTTCACGATTCTTTTTTTATGTGCACTTTCATGCACAATAGTTTCATTAATATTAACGAAACTACTTCAAATCAAAAAATCGCCGCAACCACCACAGCAAACATCTGGTACCTTTCTCGATGGATTTATTGAGCGTAAAGCTTTACTTCCTTCATTATTAATATTATGTATTACATTAATGTACGGGGGAATTGGGAGCTTTATCACATTATTTGCTACGGAAGTCGGGATTGCTGATATCAGTCTCTTCTTTTTATTTAACGCACTTGCAATCGCTGTAACTCGTCCGTTTTCTGGAAGATTATATGATACGAAAGGTCATACATTCGTCATCATTCCAGGAGTTATTATTACGTTTACAGGGATTATCTTGCTGTCGTATACAACTACAATTCCGAGTTTAATTATTGCCGCAGCGTGCTATGGCAGTGGTTTCGGAGCAATTCAACCGGCACTACAAGCATGGATGATTGACCGCGTAGCACCGCACCGGAGAGGAGTAGCAACAGCAACATTCTTCTCAGCATTTGATCTTGGAATTGGTGCTGGAGCGATTATTTTTGGATTCATTGCACACTTTACAAACTATGCAACTGTATATCGATATTCCTCTCTGTTACTTATTGCTTTTCTTTTCATTTACATCACAAGCTTACGGAAGCAAAAACAGGGGGATAAAACAAAAGAAAAAGCCGTTGGGTAATGCTAATTGGTTCTTTTTCGAAGTACTTGAACCAAAAAAATCATGTATACACATTTGTAAAAAGCAGTGGATTCCTAAAAAAATCACACTGCTTTTTTCATTTTCATTTAATACATTCATTTCAAACCTCCCCATTTCCCCTACATATTTTTCTAACTTAAATCAAAAAATATACAAAGAACCATTATTATAAATAAGGTGACACTTTACTTAGCGCATCCAATTTGGATAGTTTACCTCTCCTATTTTTACTATCCGCAAATAGTGTGATAAATATGATTTCTTTACAAAAATTCCATTTGTAAAAGATGAAAACCAATTAAATCCAGGTGTTTCTTTAAAGATTTGTAAACTTTTCACCTCTTTGTAAATTTAGTGTAAATTTTACTAGCAAACCGTTTACAGTTACTCAAGGTTCAGTTAATAATTACATCGTACATGAAATTTAAGGAGTGGAATGCGTGGAATATAATGTTCAAGAAATGATCTTCCAGTTCATTGGTGGATTAGGTATTTTCTTATTCGGGATTAAATACATGGGCGATGGACTGCAACAAGCAGCTGGAGATCGTCTTCGCGATATTCTAGATCGCTTTACAACGAACCCACTTATGGGTGTACTAGCAGGTATGTTAGTTACTGTATTAATTCAATCAAGTTCAGGAACAACTGCTTTAACGGTCGGACTTGTAAGTGCCGGATTTATGACATTAAGACAAGCAATTGGTGTTATTATGGGTGCGAATATCGGAACGACAGTTACTGCATTTATTATCGGAATTAAAATCGGAGAATACGCTCTCCCAGTTATGGCAGTTGGAGCGATTTTACTATTCTTCTTTAAAAATAAAAAAGTACATTCTGTAGGTCAAGTTGTATTCGGTTTTGGTATGTTATTCTTCGGTTTAGAATTAATGAGCGCAGGTATGAAACCTCTTCGTTCTTTAGAGTCATTCCAAGATTTAATGGTTAGCATGAGTGATAATCCAATTCTAGGAATTATTGTCGGTACAGTCTTCACTTTAATTGTACAAAGCTCAAGCGCAACAATCGGTATTTTACAAGAATTATTTGGCCAGGGTGCAATCGATTTACAAGCTGCCCTTCCTGTATTATTCGGTGATAACATCGGTACGACAATTACAGCAGTATTAGCAGCAATCGGTACTTCAATTGCAGCAAGACGTGCAGCATTAGTTCACGTTATCTTTAATATTATTGGTACCATTATCTTTACGATTATATTGATACCATTTACAAGTTTAATTCAATATTTCCAAACGTCATTAAACTTAAATCCAGAAATGACAATTGCATTTGCACACGGAACATTTAACGTAACGAATACAATCATTCAGTTCCCATTCATTGCAGTATTAGCCTGGATTGTAACAAAAATTATTCGTGGTGAAGATGCATCCATTAACTTCAAACCACAACATTTAAATCCAATCTTTATTGAACAATCTCCAGCTATTGCTTTAACAGAAGCTCAAAAAGAGATTATCCGTATGGCGGAGTTTTCATTAGATGGATTAAAAGAAGCAAACCAATTTTTAAATACACAAGACAAAAAACACGCGAACATGGCTACTCAATTAGAAGGCGCTATTAACAATTTAGATAAAAAAATTACCGAGTATTTAGTTTTACTATCAGAAAAACCACTTTCACCTTCAGATTCTGAAAAACATTCAGTTTTAGCAGGTGTTGTCGGAGATATTGAACGTGTCGGTGATCATGTAGAAAACCTTGTAGAACTTGTAGATTTCCAAATTTCAAACCGTGTTTCACTATCGGATGAAGCACTAGCTGAACTAAATGAAATGCTTGAATTAACAATTTCAACATTACAAGATGCAATTAATGCTTTAACAAACTTCGACACTGAACTAGCTCAAACGGTTATTGCAAAAGAACGTAAAATTGACCAAATGGAACGTGTTCTTCGTAAACGTCATGTGTTACGTCTGAACGAACGTAGCTGTTCAGGTGATGCAAGCATCATTTTCGTTGATATGGTAAGTAACTTAGAGCGTATCGGTGATCACGCTGTAAATATTGCTGATGGCGTTTTAGGTGAACAAGGAAAAGTAAATTTAAAGCAATCATTATAATAGGAAAAGAGACGCTCAAATTAGCGTCTCTTTTTTCATTTCATATTTACAACCGTTCTTCCTTTTAATTTTCCTTGCAGTATAAGTGTAAACTTCTCATCTAATTCTTTTAATGTACATTCTTCTGTATAAGATAATAGCTCTGAATTTTTCCACTCACCTGCTAGCAATGCCCACACTTCTCTTCTCACATCTACTGGACATTGAACTGAATCTATTCCTAAAAGGCTAATCCCTCGTAATATGAATGGGTATACAGTTGTATTTAATTCATGCCCTGCTACGTTACCACACGTTGTTACACAGCCTCCATACTTAACTACCTTTAAAGAACTTTCTAACATGTTTCCGCCTACAGTATCGACAACCCCAGCGTATATTCCTTTAAGCATCGGTCTTCCTGATTCATCACTCAACTCCGCGCGGCGAATCATCTTTTTTACACCTAAACGTAGCAGCATCTCTTTCTCTTCCATTTTCCCTGTTGCCCCTACTACGCTATATCCTAGCTTTCCTAAAATACTAACTGCTACACTGCCTACTCCGCCCGTAGCACCCGTTACTAAAACATCTCCCGTACTAGGTGTAATTCCCGCTCTAATGAGCTTATATACCGATAAGGCAGCTGTAAAACCGGCTGTCCCGTACATCATACTTTCCTTCAAAGACATTTCTTTTGGTAAAGGAACGACCCAAGATGATGGCACGCGAATATATTCTCCGAAACCACCAGAAGTATTCATGCCTAAATCATATCCAGTTACAATGACTTGATCCCCTTCCTTAAAGGAGTCATTTCCACTACTAACAACCTCTCCCGCTGCATCTATGCCAGGTGTATGAGGATATGTTCTCGTTACACCTTTATTACCAGTAGCTGAAAGGGCATCTTTATAATTTAATGAAGAATAATAAACACGTATTAATACGTCTCCTTCAGGTAAACTATTAATTTCTCTCTCAACAAGCTTTCTTTCAAATTGATTATTTTCTTTTTCTTTCACAACAATTGCTTGGAATGATGTATGATTCATTACGCTCTCTCCTTCATCCGTAGAATACTTCTTTATTATATAAAAAATGAATGTAAAGCTAATCGCTTCTTCTTGGCTATATTTCAACAAATCTTACTTCTCTATCACTTTCTCACAATACATATTTTCATTTCTACTAAAACACATTATACTTGTTCTACATCTTTAAAATAAAATATAGAAAATCTGACTTTTTATAAATAAATTGAATTTTTACGAAATGTAAATGATTTGTAATGTTTTTTTTCGCTAAATTTCATTATAATAAGTGGATATGAGTGTCGTATTTCAATCCAAATGAAGGAGTACAAGAAATGGAGCAAAACCCATCTTTACAAGAAAATACACGAAGTAAACCGAAAAATAGTAAGAAAAAAACAAAAATTATTATAAGCGTTATTCTATTCTTTTTAATAGTAGGTGGCGGTTATACATGGTTTTTAGTAAATAAAGCATCTTCTGCTGTTCGAAACGCCGCTCACGATTTAGCACGCGGTGATAAGTCTGATTTACGTGCTAAAGCTGTAAAACCTATTACAAATAACGTCTCTGTCTTAATAATGGGCGTTGATGAAAGCGATGTCCGCGGAAAAGAATATGGTGAAGCTATAAGAACGGATGCACTATTACTTGCAACGTTTAATAAAGATAGCAAAACTGTAAAGCTATTAAGTATTCCACGTGACACGTATACTTATATTCCAGTAGAAAAGAAAAAAGATAAAATTACACACGCTCATGCATTCGGTGCTACCAAAAACGGAAAAGATGGTGGACCACAAGCTAGTATTGATGCAGTTGAAAAA
This sequence comes from Bacillus sp. NPDC060175, assembly GCF_042728695.1. Lineage (NCBI taxonomy): Bacteria > Bacillati > Bacillota > Bacilli > Caryophanales > Bacillaceae > Bacillus > Bacillus sp. NPDC060175. The sequence continues at coordinate 857 of NZ_JBHWYR010000010.1, read as the reverse complement.
TTAATGAATGTTCCCGTCGATTACTTTGTAAAATTCAACTTTAAATCATTCATGAAAATCGTTGATGATTTAGGCGGCATTGAAGTTGACGTACCAGTTGAGTTTACTGAACAAGATAGTAATGATAACGCCGATGCAATTCACCTGAAAAAAGGTGTTCAAAAGTTAAATAGTGAAGAAGCTCTTGCTCTTGCTAGAACAAGGCACATTGATAGTGATGCAATGCGTGGACAACGTCAGCAACTTGTTATTGAAGCAATTTTAAAGAAACTAACAAGCGCTGGGTCTGTAACAAAAGTTGGAAACATCATTGATGATATTAACGGACAATTCGTTACAAACTTAACATTCGATGACATGCTTTCATTCTATAAATATGGATCGGATTCGGAAATTGAGAAATTACAACTTCAAGGTGAAGATTGTTACATGGCAAAAGGTGATGATACATGTAGTAAGTCAGCTGGTGGTGGCCGAACTTACTACTACAATCCAGATAAAAAAGAATTAGCTAATGTTACAAACGAACTTCGTAGTCACCTTGGACTACCTGCATATACAAAATCAGACTCTGACTCTGATTCTGATTCTAAAAAAACAAATTCAGAGAAAACGAAAGAATCTACATCCGATTCGAAAAAAACAAGCTCAGAGAGAACGAAAGAAGCTGACTCTGAAGATACAAACAAACATGAATCAAGTAACAACAAGCATAATGATAATAGTAGTAAAGATACAGAAACATCGTCTAATGACAATGAATAAAGTGAAGCAGTGCTCTATGGAGGTAGAGCACTGCTTCTTTTTAATGCTTTCAAAACAAAAAATCAGAACTTTCCAACTATCTTTTTTAATAT